>DATLKW010000062.1:0-1968 GCA_035538175.1 Gemmatimonadales bacterium
TGCGTGCAGGTCCCGGAGCGACATGCCCTCCACCAGCTCCCCGAGCCCCGGCTCCTTCTCCGAGCGATCGTAGCGGACGTAGCCGTTCCACTCGTTGATCACGTCGTGCAGTTCGGTGTAGAGCCAGCCGGCGATCTTCGGATGACGCCGAAAGGCATTCACGGCGCGGTGATAGTCCCAGCTCCAGTCGACGTCCCCGGTGCTCCCGTCGTACCCCCAAACGTTTCCGAACTCGCTGTTAATGGTGGGTTGCTGCCCCTGCCGGTACCCAGGCTCGAAGTTCCAGCGGGACCCGGAAAAGGTGCTGTCGCTCACCAGCCGGTCGTGCGCCTCCCACGCCCACCCCGGCAGATAGGCATGCCAGGAGTTCAGGTCCGTCTCCGTGTGACCCCGGCCGCAGCAGGGTGAGTTGTCCTCCACGAGCCGCGTCGGATCGAGGCGCTTCGCTTCGCGATACAGCGACGCCACCCAACGCTGTGTTTCGGGGCGGTAGACCTGCTGCTGGCCCTCCGCGCTGAGCAGTCCCCACGCCTCGTTGAAGAGCACCCAGGCGAAGATCGCCGGGTGGTTGTAGTCTCGCCGCACCATGCCCCGGAACGCCCCCTCCACCTCCCGGTGCATGGCGGAGTCCGGTTCCCCCCAGGCGTTCGGGACGTCGGCCATGATCAACAGCCCCAGCCGGTCGGCCCAGTAGAGCTTGCGCGGTGCTTCCACCTTGACGTGCTCCCGCAGGCCGTTCAAGCCGAGCCGCTTAGCGCGCAGGATCTCCTCGCGCACGAAGCTGTCGCTCGGGTAGGTGTAGAAGCCGGCGGGATGGAAGGCCTGGTCCAGTGCGAGTTGGAGATAGACGGGCTCGTCGTTGAGCGCGACGTAGCGGTACTCGGTCCCAGGCAAGTTGACGACCGAGATTTTCCGCATCCCGAAGTAACTGCGCACCCGATCGCCCGCGATCGCCGCTTCCACCTCATAGAGATAGGGATCCGCGAGAGACCACAGGTGCGGATGCGGGAACGGGACCACGAACGCGACGCTGTCCGTGCCTCGACGCACCCGTGCCGTCGCGACCGGATGCTCGGCGTTCATGAAGCGCAGGGTCAGCGTGAGGTCCCGAGGAGCGGGCTCGAGTAGCCGGGCGTCGACCAGGACGCGGTGGCGATCGACGTCGGGGGAGAAGCGCAGCTCCCGTAACGGCGACGCGCCGCGGACTTCGAGGTAAGGCGTCTGCCAGATGCCGCGCGCGTTCCCGTAGCCCTGCTTGCCTTCCAGCGTGAAGGGCCGGGGGGCGTCGTCCACCCGGAGCACCAGCCACTGCGGCTCGCTGTCCTTGAGGAACGGGGTCAGCTCAAACTCGAAGGGGACGTAGCCGCCATCGTGGGTCCCGAGCTTCCGGCCACCCAGCCAGGCCGTCGTGCGCCAGTCGGCCGCGCCGACCACGAAGAAGACCCGCCGGCCGGGTCCGATCCACGCGGCGGGAACCGTGATGCGTCGCGCGTACCAGGCGATGGCCGCGCTGTCCGGCACTCCCGAAAGCGGGCTCCCCCACGGGAACGGCACGACGATGGTCCGAGGGGCCGGGAGCCCGCGTTCGAACCACGCGGAGCGTTCGCCGGCATCGGCGCCATCGAACTGGAACTGCCACGGCCCGTTGAGAGTCTGCCACGCCTCACGCTGGAAGTCGGGCCGCGGGTGCTCGGCGAGGGGGGTGGACACCCCGGAGGGCGCCTGGCCGCGAAGCACGACCGACGGCTTCGCGGCCGCGACCAGCGCCGCGATGGCAAGAACCCGCGCCGGCCTCAGGTGCTCGCGCCTCGTCGGTGCAGCGCGGCTAAATGTTCCCGCGCTTCAGCTGGTCGACCGCGTGGTCGCAGGCCCGCGCCGTGAGGGCCATATACGTGATCGACGGGTTCACGCACGAGGTGCTGGCCATGCACGCCCCGTCCGTGACGAACAGGTTCGGCACGTCGTGCG
>DATLKW010000063.1:0-4095 GCA_035538175.1 Gemmatimonadales bacterium
AGGATGTGACCGTGCCGATTGCGTTCTACGGGGCGGGGATCCCCGCGCAACGCCTCGCGCGGCCCGTCAGCACCGTGGACATCGGGCCGACGCTCGCCGCGTGGGTCGGCATCGAACCTACGGAGCCCGTGGATGGTCGGGTACTCGGCGAGGTCATGGGACGCGATCGCGCACTGGGGCACTAGGCCCGGCACGACTGGCTCGGCTTACGCCGCGATAACGACCGCCCCTCGCTCCGCCTCTCGTCTCCACCCGCGGTCGCGCGCGCTACGCCACCGAGCGCCCATAACAGGCGTGTGACCACCCTCAGGGGCCGCCACGAAATGCCTCCGACGCGGTTTCGACATCCCCCGGGATCAGGAGCGCGTAAACCCAAGCCCGAACTGCGACCGGCGGGTCGGATACGACGACAGTTGCCAGGTAACGTGGAGGGCGAGATTGAAGGGCGACAAGAACGGGGTGAGGTTGCCCAGCCCGAACCCGGCCTCGACGTAGGGGCGGGGGGCCGTCACGAGGAGGGAATCGCCCGGGTTGGGCGGATGGGCGTGGAACTCGGTCCAGAAGACGCCGCCGTGGACGCTGAGCGTAAAAGGTAGCGTGCGGATGAGCGGGAGCCCGCTCTTCGCGAACAGCAGGCGATCGAAGTCGTGCCGCACCGTGACCATCCCGGCCCGGGTTCCCGTATAGTTCGTGTCCCCGGGCGTGTTGAATCCCCCCGCCTGGAACGTCAACGCCCGCATCCCAAAGTCCACCGCGAAATAGCGCTGCGGCGGCACCCAACCCGTCGCGATTCCCGCTGCTGCAACGATCGTGGTGATGCCGAGGTTCAGGGTGCGCTGGCGTCGCTCGACGAGGAGCGAATAGCGCCGGAACGAGAAATCGCCGTGCAACACATCGTGCGCCGCGATCTCGGCACCAAGCGTGACCCGGGTCCAGGTGAGGCCGGGCAGGTGCACGTCGCCGTCCTTGAGCCGGAGCATCGAGCGCGTGTCGTAGCTTAAGGTCCCCGAGACAGACCGTAACGTCCCGTCCAGAATGACCGGGTTGGGGCGCTGGGGTCGTCGGGCCGAGAAGATCGAGTAATCGGTGACGACGGGGAGGCTGGTCTCGCGCTGATCGTCGTAGCGCACGGCGAGGCTCGTGAAATCGAAGAGCTTTGCGCCGAGCGCCAGCGTAAGTCCGCGCTCCCGATAGTAGTCGAGCGGATCGAGCCGGAACATCAGAGCCCGATAGGTCGGATTGTAGGCGCGGCTTACGAACGTCGGCCGACTCACCGTTTCGTCGTGGTACCACGCGCCGGCCCAGATGCGTCGCGGCTCGGACAGGCGCAGCCGCGCCCCCCCCCGGTACTGCCAATGCTCGCTGCCGGTGGCGTAGCCGAGCTTGGTGTCGAAGGTGAGGTCGGGCGTCGCCCGCCAGGCGTGGCCGGCGCCGAGGTAGGTTCCGTCGACCCGTTCGAAATGAAAGAAATCAGGATCCGTCGCAGCGAAGATCGCAGCGTCCACGCCGGTTCGGACGCGGGCGCCCAAGCCGGGCGGCTGGTGCGCGACCGAATCGATCCGGGTCCACGCGCTGCTTTCCGCGACGCTGAGCGGAATGGCCCTTGGGCCGACCCAGACGGAGTCGTCGGGGTGGTCGGCGGCATCGCTCACTACGACGCGGACCTCGCGCAAGTCGCGCGGGGGGTGCCCTTCGTCGAAGCGGAAGTCCGCGAGCGACGCCGCGTGCTCAAAGGCGAGGTCGCTCGGGAACCCCGGAAGCGGGACGCCGATGTGCACTTCGCCTGCCAGCTGGATTTCGTAAGGCATCCAGCGCCCGCCTCCCATGTCTCGCAGTCGCTGCCGGTAGCGCAGATTGCGCACAAAGTTGAATCGCACGGTGCGGTTCACGCCCACGTCGATGGCGAGCACGTCGTACGTCGAGTCCGCGATGTCGATCACCCCCGCGAACAATGGCGCGGCGTCCGATTTCGGCCGGAGAGCGAGCTGAAACACCGACCGCCCGTCGATGACGAGCGTATCGAGAACGCGATAGTCGTAGTACTCGAGCGCGTCGTCGGCGATGGGCGAGACAAGGGAGTACTTGCGCAGGTCCACGCGGTCGCGGTTGAAATTCACGATCTCGCCCACCGTCACGAGGTTCTGCTCGGCGTTGAGGTTGCTCGACTGACGCCGGGCGAGGATCGTCTCCTGATAGCGGTCGGGTTGTTGCCAATACGCGGTGGTCCGGGTCTCGGTGATCAGGAGCACCGAGGAGGCGGAGTCGGGCGGCTTCCCTACGTCGCGCACCGCGAACTTCACGTACGCGGTGTAGCGGTAGTCGTGGAGCCCATGGAACAGCTGGTGCTTGCGGGCGATCGCCCCCGCTATGATGCGCGGCGCCGGGTCTTCTACGGCGGTCACGGTGACCGGTGCGAGGGGGATGGGCGCCGGATGCAGATAGACATCCTGAAACGTGCTGCCCGCTGCCACGTTGACGGCGAGCGCTGCGGGCTCGTAGCCGATGTGGCGCACCCGCAAGTGCACGAGCCCAGCCGGTACCGTCACTCGATAATGACCGGCGTCGTCCGTGAGGGCAGACGCCTGCGTTTCCATCACGCGCACGGTGACGAGACGGAGGCGCGCCCCCGTCGCCGTATCGTACACGGTTCCGACGAGCACGGCCGTCTCAGGTGGGACCACGGCAGAGGGCTGCTGTGCCCCTGCGCGCGGGCACCGGGCACTGAGGATCGCGAGCGCAAAGGCCAGAGAGGGGACGAGACGTCGCACAGGTGACGACGCTATACCCCATCCCGTCTTCGAAGATCGGCTGACCGCGAGCTTCCTTCCGCTCCTCGGCGGCCCGCAACCTCGAGGGCGCTACCACCGCCGCCAAGACAGCCTCGTAGGTGCGACCAAGGCGTTGCCTCCCCCCCCGCGGTGTCAACCAAGCCGAGATGGGGCAGGGGCAGGCGAAGGGACGTGGATCACCCAGGGCGACTAGCTGCCAGTGCCCGATCCCGGGACAGCTTGGACGAGATCCCAGAGGTTGCCATAGAGATCCTCGAACACCGCCACCGTTCCATAGGGTGCGTCTTGTGGCTCCCGGGTGAAGCGCACTCCCGACGCCCGCATGGCGTGGTAGTCCCGCCAGAAGTCGTCAGTCTCGAGAAAGAGGAACACGCGGCCACCGGTTTGACGCCCGATTGCGGAAACCTGGGCCGGCGTGGACGCGCGGGCCAAGAGTATCGTGGTGCCAGTCGAACCGGGGGGCGCCACGACAAGCCAGCGCTTGTTCTGCTCCGGCTGATAGGAGTCCTCGACGACCGTGAAATGAAGCTTGTTGCAGTAGAAGGCGAGAGCCTCGTCGTAATCTCGCACGACCAAGGCTACGTGCCGGAGTCGCTGTCGCACCATCCAACGCCCTGGCTACTTCGACACGAGACGTGTCGCGTCGGACTGATCGACTATCCCTTCGGCAAGAGTGTTACCTATGTGCCCAGAATAGACTGTCACCTACGTCTCCGGAATGAACCCCGCCTACGGAACTCGCGAGCCAGGACTCGAACCTGCGACCCGTTGCGAGAACCGGACGGGTCCACCGAGCCCGGGCGGCGAAACGGTGCCTGAAAAGTAGGGCCGCGTTCGCTCAGACACGAGTCGGCCGGTCGAAAATCACCCCCGGAACCGTCACCAAACCGTCACGGGCGCACCCGCCTCGAGCGGCGAAATACTAACGCGGCCGGTCCCATTGCGGACCGGTCGGTTTGTGCCTGAGGGTACGGGCGCACGTGGAGGGATCGCGCAAGCGTCGGCTGTGCGAGCGCTGTCTCCAGAAATGAAGATCGATCGCGCTACGCTGCGGGCGTACGATGCCGCGGCCCGCTCATCTGGCGCTTGAATGAACGGCTCGTGGGACCGTGCCAGGGGTGGCCGCGTGTGCGTAACGGCGCTCCCGAACATTGCGACCCCGGACAGCGCCCCTGAGCGGCGGAGGCATCCCTCACGCGGCCTTCGGGCCTGGCTGCTGCTGCTCGGCGAGCAGTGCCCGGGCGGCCTCGGGCTCGAGCGGCTTCGCGAACAGGAACCCCTGCCCTAGCTCGCATCCGAACGCGAT
>DATLKW010000064.1:0-10044 GCA_035538175.1 Gemmatimonadales bacterium
CGAGCGGTGGATCGCGATCCGGGCTGGCGCGTCGCAAGCCGTAGAAGTGGCGGAACAGCTCGTACGTGCCGTCGACGAGATGGACGATCACGGGAGGCGGCGGCTAGCGACCGGATTGGTACAGACCGACTACGTTCCCGGCGAAGTCCTTGATCCGGGCCGTCCCCTCGGGAGCGTCGGTGCCGATCAGCGGGAATCCGGCGTGACGCAGGACGTCATCGACGGTCGCCGGGAGGTTGCCGTCGCCACGCTTGCGGATGGTCCAACCGAACACGCGCCGGTAGAAGGCCGCAGAGCACTGGATATCGAGGGCGGGAATCTCGAGGGAGCAGATCTTGCCGGTGGTGAGCGTGGGGGCCATTGGAGCGTCCGCAGCGAAGGAGGCGTTCAATATCGACGATTTCGCGCGTGGTTGCCCCGGCTTAAGGGTGCGCCGCGAGGGGGCTTAGGGGGCGTCGTGCCCCAAAACCGCCCCTCGCTGCCGCAAAATTGCCCTCACCGCCCACGCGTCGCCGGAGCGATTATAAGGGGCCACGCCGGAAAGGGGAGGTCATGAGTCCACGCACACCCGGGCGCGACTCGCGATGACGCTGGGGTCTCGCACCGCGCCGCTCGCGTCGCAGGAGGCGGACGCCGCCGCCGAGGTACAGGCCGCGGCCGTCCGGCAGCTCGTGGCAGCAGGCCCGCTCTCCGAGGCGCTGCACGTCGTGTTGGTGCTCTTGGTGGCGGCGTTGGTGTGGAACTCCTTGCCCCTCTCGCTGCTCCTCGGGTGGGCGGGCGCCGTAGTGGCGGCCGCGGGACTGCGCACATGGTGGCGGTTGGGGATCGGCAGGCGTATGGCGTCGCCCACGGAGGCGCTGCGCGGCGTGCGCCTCACGGTCGCAGGGATTGGCCTGGCCTGGGGCGTGGGCGCCGCCGCGGCGATTCCGGAACTCGCGACCTACGAGGGCGCCTTGATCCTCGTCGTGCTCACGGGCATTATCGCCGGCGCGACGAGCGCGCTCGTCGGCGACCGGGTGAGCTTCCGCTATCTGCTCCTTACGGCCTTAGCGCCCCTTCCGGTCGGGTTCCTCGTACAAGGCCACGCGCGTTTCAACATCATTGCGATCGTCCTGATCGCCTTGTTCACGTGGGCCATGGACCGCGTCCACGCCCGCGCCAACCGCACGTTCCGTGAGCGCGTCCAGGCGACCGCCCTGCTCGAGCGGTCCACGCGGGAGCTGGCACGGCAACACGCCTACCTGGATGCCCTCATCGCGGGCACGCCCGTCGCGATCGCCGTGCTCGACGAGCGCTCGGTCCGCACCGTGAACCCGGCGTTCGAGGCCCTGTTCGGGTATTCCGCGGCTGAGGCGGTCGGAGGGCACATCGACTCGCTCATTGTCCCCGACGGGCTCCGCGCCCACTCGCGGGAGCTCGAAGGGCGCGTCCGCCGCGGCGAGGTCGTGCGCGTCGAAGTGGAGCGCTTCCGCAAGGACGGCTCGCGCATCCCGGTCCGTCTGTCGGCGGCCACCGTGAAGGGGGCTGCCGAAGGGACGTTGATTGCCCTGTACGAGGATATCAGCGACCGCCGGGCTGCGGAGGAAGCGATGCGCGCCGCGCGGGACCTGGCCGAGCGTGTGGCCCGCGCCCGCAGCGCCTTCCTCGCCAACATGAGCCACGAGATCCGCACGCCCATGAACGCCGTGCTCGGGTTCGTCGAGCTCGTCCTCGACACGGAGCTCACGGCGGAGCAACGGCGGGCGCTGGAACTCGTGCGCTCGTCGTCCGAGGCGCTCCTCACCATCCTCAACGACATCCTCGACTACTCGAAAATCGAGGCGGAGCACCTCGAGCTTGAGGCAATTCCGTTCGACCTGCCAAAGGTGGTGCACGCCACCGCCACCCTGCTCGCGGTCCGGGCGCGGGAGAAGCACCTCGAGCTCACCGTGGACGTCGCCTCCGACGTCCCGACCCTCGTCCGCGGCGACCCCACCCGCGTCCGTCAGGTCCTGACCAACTTGATCGGCAACGCCATCAAGTTCACGGAGCAGGGCGAGGTCGACGTGTCCGCCACGCTTGAGCGCCGGGACGGCGCCCAGGCGATCGTGCGGTTCCACGTGCGCGATACCGGGATCGGCATCCCCCAAGAGCAGCTCACGACCATTTTCCAGGAATTCACCCAGGCCGACGCCTCCATGACCCGTCGCTACGGCGGCACGGGCCTCGGCCTCGCGATCTCCCGACGGCTGGTGGCCCTGATGGGCGGGGAGCTCGCCGTCGTGAGCGAGGCGGGTCATGGCAGCGAATTCAGCTTTACATTGCCTCTGCCGATCGAGACCCCCACGACGGAGGTCCCGCTCGCGCGACGGCTGGTGTCGCTCGGCGGGCGCCGCGTGCTCGTCGTGGACGACAATGAAACCAACCGACGGATCCTGCGTGACATGCTGGGCGCGGAGGGCGTCGCGGTCCACGAAGCGGCGCTCGCGGGGGCTGGCCTCGAGGCCTTGCGCACCGCCGCGAAGGGGGGAGCGCCCTACGACCTCGCCGTCCTCGACGCCCAAATGCCCGACCAGGACGGGTTCGCGCTCGCCGCGGCCATCCGTGGGGACATCGCGCTCGCGACCACCCGGCTCCTCATCCTCACCTCGGCGGGACAAAAGGGCGACGGCGAGCGCTGTCGACAGCTGGGCATCCAGGCCTACCTCACCAAGCCCATCGCACGGGCCGACTTGATCGAAGGGGTCAGGACGGTGCTCGCGGGAACGCCGTCGCCCGGGCCGACCGACGACCTGATCACGCGCCACTCGATCGCCGAATCGCGCGAGGCGCTGTACATCCTCCTCGCGGAAGACAACCCAGTCAACCAACAGGTCGCGACGGCGATGCTCGTGAAACGCGGGCATCAGGTCGACGTGGTCGCGAACGGCCGCGAGGCGTTGGACGCCGTGGTGGCCCACGACTACGATGTGGTCCTCATGGACGTTCAGATGCCCGAGATGGACGGGTTCGAGGCGACACAACGCATCCGCGCCCTGCCGCGCGGCCAGACCCTCCCGATCATCGCCCTCACCGCCCACGCCTTGAGCGGCGAGCGCGAGCGCTGCCTCGCGCAGGGCATGAGCGGCTATTTGGCCAAGCCGTTCAAAGCGCACGAGCTGTTCGCCGCCGTCGAAGCCCGGCCGAGCGCCCCAGCGGAGCCGGCCGCCGCTCCCGGCCCCGCCCCCGCCGTGCCCCCGGTCGACGTCGCTGCCTTCCGTCGGACCATGGAAGACGCGGGCGCGGGGGAGGCCGTCGACGGCATCCTCGCGACGTTTGTGGCGACCGCGCCGGCGCGCCTGAAGGCCCTGGCCGACGCCGCGGCCGGGACGGAGCCCGAGCCGGTGCGCCTGGCCGCGCATGCGTTTAAGTCGGCGGCTGCGACGATCGGCGCGCGCCGCCTCGCGACCCTGCTTGACGGGATCGAGACGGCAGCGCGCGAAGGCGACGTGCGACGAGCGCGCGAGGCCCTGGAGCGCGTGCACACCGAGGCCCAAGGAGCGCTCGACCACCTGCGGACAGCGACGAAAGGCGGTAGCGATGGCTAACACGATCTCGGTCTTGGTCGCGGACGACGACGCGGTCGCGAACGCCCAGCTCGGCGCCATCGCGCGGGCGGCGGGCTACGAGATCCAAAGTGCGAACGACGGGCGCGAGGCGTGGGAACTGCTCCAGGCGGCGCGGGTGCCGATCGTCATTTGCGACTGGTACATGCCGGAGCTCGATGGCCCGACGCTGTGCCGCCGGATTCGCGGCCGCCGGAACGAACCGTACGTCTACTTCATCCTCGTGACATCGCGCGGCGGGAAGGAACAGTATCTCGCCGGCATGGACGCCGGCGCCGACGACTTCATCGCCAAGCCGGTTGACCCGGACGAGCTCCGGGCCCGGTTGCGGGTGGCCGAGCGGATCCTGGGCCTGCGCAAGGAGCTCTCGCAGCTCGAGGTCCTGCTCCCCATCTGCTCATATTGCAAACGCATTCGGAACGACAAGGAAGAGTGGGAGTCGCTCGAGCGCTACATCGAAACCCGCTTTCGGCAGCTCGTGACACACAGCATCTGCCCGGAGTGTTACGCAAAGTACGTCCAGCCGCAGCTCGACCGGACGGGGACCCCGTGACGTGCGCCGACGCTCGCGAGCGCTAGAGATCCTTCCGGAAGCACCGCACCAGTCCGACCTCGGTAAACCCGACCCCACGGTGGGCGGCGGCACTGCGCGCGTCCTCCGCCCGCGCATCTGAGGCGAATTCCCGGCACCCCTGCCGGCGACCCCACTCTTCGGCGGCGGCGATCAGCGCGCGTCCGATACCCCGACCGCGCGCCGCGGGCTCGACGAACCACCCCTCGAGGTACGCTACCCGAGTCCCCCGGCACCCCTCGGCGCACGCACGAATCGAGAGCTCAACGAGTCCCACCAAGCGCCCCGCCTCCACAGGATTGTCGGCGACGAGCACGGCCAACGGCTCGGCGAGCTCGCCCGCGAAGAAGCGTGCGATCTCCACGCGATGCTCTGCTTCGGAGCCCTCCGGCCACAGGGCGCGCCGCAGCTCGAGCCACCCCTCGACATCCTGCGTCGTCACCGGCCGAACGGCGATCGTCGCGGCCCGCGTCGGAGGTCGGAGCGTCATGTGCTCAGGATTGGCAGCGCGGGGAGGGTCGCGCGCTGAGCGCGGATGGGCTCACGTCCTAGCCCCCGTCACGGTGCGACGAGGGAGACATGCCGCACGTCGTCGAGCTTCGGGAACTCGCGCGCGAGGTACGCGTTGCCCTCCGCCTCGATCCGGCCCTGCTCCGGGCCGCGCCCCGCGGGCGCGCCCTCCCCATACCCCGCGTACAGCCGATCGACGACGTCCATGCCCTCAACTACCTGACCGAAGGGCGCGAACCCCATGCCGTCGAGCCGCGTGTTGTCGCGGTAGTTGATAAAGAGCTGCGTCGTGCGGGTCTCGGGGCCGGCCGTGGCAAAGGTCACCGTGCTCCGCCGGTTGCTCTGGATGACGGGGTCGTCCGGGATCCGCTGGTCGCGCCACGCGGCGGACACCTGGGGATCGCCATGGATGCCGAACTGAGCCATAAACCCCGAGATCACTCGGAAGAAGCGCACGCCGTCGAAATAGCCGCTCTTCACGAGGTTGTAGAACCGATCAGCGCCCAGTGGAGCCCAGTCGCGGTGCACGTCGATCACGAAGACCCCGGCGCTCGTCTCGAAGCGGGCGCGAAACCTGGCCGGAGCACGCTCGCGCAGCAGGGAGGGCGTCGCGAACGTCCCACCCGCCGCCGCGGCCTTGGGCCGATCCCCGCCTCGGCACGCGGCCGCAAGTACGGCGCAGAGGACGACCCATCTGGAGATAGCGGTCATGACGTCTCCTCGAGAACGTGGACAGCGTCCGGCCGCGGGAACCACGCGCGCGGTCCCTGCATCGGCGCCCGGGCGGCGCATTGATAAAAGCTACGTCCCGTCTGGGTCGAGCGGCGACCCGCCCTGCTGGGGGCACCCGACGCCTTACGACGCCTTGGGCCGATTCTCCCAGACGACGTTGATGATCACCCACCGGCCGTTCCACTTGATCTCCTCTAGGAAATCGACCCACGTGCTCGCATCGATCCGGACGACCGCGGCGTTGCCGAATAGACTCAGCACGGTGATCTCTTCACGCCGATCCGCCGGCGCGACGGGTGGGTGCGCCTTCGTTCCTTGGACGAGCTCGAGGGCCGTCAAGTCCACCAGGTGGCTGTGGCCGCTCGAATCCACATAGACCAGCCGCTTGGCGAGGTGAGGATGGAGGGCGCGCTCCATCCGGGCAGCATCGTTCGTGTACCAGCCGTCGATGTAATCGAGCGCCGTGGTGCGGATCGCAGCGGAGTCGGCCGCACTCTGAGCGCGCGCACCCCGCGCGAGCCCGACGAGCGCGAGGGATACAAGCCACGCTTTCATAGTGTGCTCATGGGTAGGGGGTTTCGAAAGCTGGCGCCTGCCTCGACGGAAGCAACGGGCACCGCGTCGAAGACGCTCCCCGTGGCCCCAGTTCTGACACGACCTTAACAGCCCTCGTCCCGAGGATTGGTTGAAGCCATGGCAAGCGGGCGCCGCGGCTGGCGTGCCCTTCTGGGCCGCATATCTTGCCCCGGGCCGAGACGAGCGCACAGCACGCGACGCGGGAGCCGCTCCGGCTGCCCGCCACACCGGTACCGAACGCATGGCGTCATGTCGCGAGTGAAGATCGGGATCATCGGCTCGCGCTTCCAGGCCGAGTGTATCGCGGGCGCGGTGAAGGCCGTGCCCGAGGACGGTGAGCTCGTCGCCGTCGCGTCGCCGAGCCCCGGACACGCGACGGCCTTTGCGAAACGCCACGGCATCAGCCACGCCTATACCGACTACCGCGAGTTGCTGCGCGATCCCGACGTCGAGATGATCTCGATCACGGCACCAAACCGGCTGCACGCCCAGCTCACGATCGACGCGGCCAAGGCCGGGAAGCACGTGGTGTGCGAGAAACCGCTGTGCCTGACGATCGAAGAAGCGGACGCCATGATCGACGCGTGCCGCAAGGCAGGCGTGCTGCTGCTCTACGCGGAGGAACTGTTCTTCGCCCCGAAGTACGTCAAGGCGAAGCAGATGGCGGACGAGGGCGCCTTCGGTCGCGTGCACCTCGTCAAACAGGGCGAAAAACACTCAGGTCCCCACTCGGAGTGGTTCTGGGACGTGGGGCAATCGGGCGGCGGCGCGGTCATGGACCTCGGGTGCCACGGGATTGCCTTCTGTTGGTGGTTCCTCGGGAAGCCGAAGGTCAAGAGCGTCTACTCCCAGATCGCGACCCTCGTGCACCAACGGCGCACGCAAGGCGAGGATGAGGCGGTTACGATCATCGAATTCGAGAATGGGGCGATGGGGATTGTCGAGAACAGCTGGAATCGGCCGGGCGGGATGGACGACTCGATTGAGGTGTTCGGCGACAAGGGCCAAACCTACGCCGACTTGCTCATGGGCAACGCGCTGCCGACCTACTCCGAGGTGGGGTTTGGGTACGCCGTCGAAAAGGCCGCGACCACCAAGGGGTGGACCTATCCGGTGTTCGAGGAGCACTGGAACTACGGCTTCCCGCAGGAGATGCGGCATTTCGCGCGGTGCGTGCGCGGCAAGGAGACGCCGATCTCCGACGGCGAGACCGGGCGTGTCGTCCAGGAGGTCCTCTACGCCGCCTACGCGTCCGCGGGCCAGGGTCGGAAGATCACACTCCCCTTCCGGCCGAAGGGAATCGCAAAGCCCATCGACCTCTGGAAGACGCCCGCGCTCGCGGCGAGCGCCCCCTGACCGCGCGCTGCCCCCCGGCCCCTAAGAGGACGGGGTTGCTCCGTTCTCCAGTGCGGCGCTGCGCGATGTGCGAAACGGCCACATCCCCGTCCAGCGGGCCCGGACGAGGAAGGCCCCGATTCCGGCGACGAGCGTCAGCAGTCCGATGCGGATGTATCCCCAGCCCGACGCGAGAAAGATGTAGGCCCAACCGATGAACGCGACGACGAGCGGGACGGGGTAAAGCCACATCCGGTACGGCCGCGCCGCACCCGGGAGCCGGCGTCGGAGCAACGGGATCGCGACGACTTGCCCGAGGAACTGCACCAGCACGCGTGTCGTGATGAGCGCGGTCACGACCTGATCCAAACTGAAGAACGACGCGACGATCGCGATCGCCCCGAGCACGTAGAGGGACACGTAGGGGAAACCCCTCGAGGGGTGGAGCCGCGCGAACGGCTTGAAGAACCCGCCCTGTACGGCCGCTGCGTAGGGGATCCGCGAGTACCCGAGCAGCAGGGCGAACACGGACCCGAACGCGGTCCAGAGGATCATCACCGTCATCGCGACGGCCGCCGCGCGACCCTGCAATCGTTCGGTAAACTGCGAAATCACGAACTGCGACCCGAGCGTCTCGCGCCAGGGCACCACGCCGATGAGCGACAGGTGGACGGCGAAATACCCGACGCAACATCCGAGGATCGAATAGAAGATCGACCGGGGGATCACGCGGGCAGGCTCCCGGACCTCGTCTCCGATGTAGCAGATGTCGTAGTATCCCAGGTAGTCGTAGACGGCGATCAGCGCGGCGCCACCGAGGCCCAGGACGAAGCCCCGGCTGAAACCAAAGGCTCCTGGCGGGAACGCAAACGCGCGTGCGGCGTCGAAGTGCGGCAAGCCGATCGCCACGACAGCGACCATCGTGACCACGGTTCCGAGCCACAGGGTCACGGTCACACGGCTCAGCAACGTGATCCGGCGCGCGAGCAGCAGCACCGCCACCAGCCCAGCGCCTGCCGCGACCAGCCGATGCCCACCCGACACGAGACCGGGAAACAGGTAGCCCGCGTATTGGCCGAACCCGATCAATCCCGAGGCGATTTCGAGGGGTCCGCTCAGGACGAATTGCCAGATGAAAAGGAAGGCCATGAGCTGGCCCCAGGTATTGGGCCCGTAGGCCTCGCGCAGGAAGCGATAACTCCCCCCAGAGCCTGGAAGCGCCGCCCCGAGTTCGCTCCACACCTGCCCGTCGCACAGCACGATGAGCGCGCCCACGAACCAGCCGAGCAGGGCTTGCGGCCCACCCATCGAAGCCATCAGGAGCGGGATGGTGATGAACGGCCCGACCCCCACCATGTTGGACATGTTGAGGGCCGTGGCGTGCAGCAGGCCGAACCCCCGGTCGAGACGATGCCCGCCCGACGGGTGCGACGGGGGTTGCGGCAGGGGAGGCGAGGCCACAGGCTCGACTGTCTCCTCTCGGAGTTCCGCTGCCGAGGTGGGGTCGCTGGGCCGGAGCGCGAAAGGTCGTCCTCGATGCTCCCAACCGCAACCGGATGAAGGCTAGCGTGACCAGGCTCACCGCACCTCCGGCCACACGTCTTGCACTGTCAGCGCATGCCGATCGAGCTGGGACATCCCGAGGTGAGTCGCCACAAGTGCCTGATCTATGACGGGCACCCGTCGGAACAGCTCCCCGTGGTGGTGCCACTCTTGCTGGATGGATTGGAGCACCGCTGGCGCTGCCTCTACCTGGGAGATCCTGAGACGGTGGGGATGGTCGACCGGGCGCTTGGGGCCAAGGGCGTCGGCACCACGCGCGAGACCGCGCGCGGCGCCCTGATCTTCTCTTCCGACCGGAGTCACCTCGTCGGCGGTGGCTTCGACCCCCAGGTCATGGTCGACGGGCTGCGTGCCCTCATCGACGGCGCAGTGCACGACGGGTTCGAAGGGCTGTGCGCGACCGGCGACATGCGTTGGGAGCTCGGCGACGACCAGAATTTTGAACGTTTGCTCGAATACGAGGCCCGGCTCGAACAGGTGTTCCGAGAATTACCGCTGCGGGGGATCTGCCAGTACCACCGCGACGTGCTGCCCCCGCAGTCCGTGAGTGACGCCCTCCTCACACACCGGAGCTGCTATATCGGTGCCGCGCTCAATCGGGACAACCTCTTCTATATCCCTCCCGAGCTCTTGCTCGAGACCCGCAAGGGGGAGCAGCGCGGCGGGCAGGGGGAGTGGATGTGCCAGCAAATCCTCCGGGTGCTCGACGCGGAGGCGAAGCGCGACGACGCCCTCAAGGCGCTCCAAGCGAGCGAGGCGCACCAGCGCCAGCTGGCCGAGCAGCTGGCCGAGTCCAATCGCGACCTGGAGCGGCGCGTCGCCGAACGGACTGCGGAGCTCGAGGCCGCCAACCGGCACCTCGAAGCATTCGCCTACTCCGTTTCGCACGACTTGCGCGCTCCACTCCGACACATCAGCGGGTTCAGCGACGCCCTCGCCGACGAGTGTGGTGCGACCCTTGGCCCCGAAGGACTCAAGCACCTCGAGCGGGTACGCGCCGGCGTGCGGCGCATGAGCGAGCTGATCGACGGTATGCTGACCCTGTCGCGCGTGATGAAGGCCGAGCTGCGTCGCGCACCAGTCGACTTGAGCGCCCTGGCTGAAGACCTGGCGCGCGAGGTCCGCGAGACGGCGCCGGGGCGATCAGCCGAATTCCTGATCCACATGGGGTTG
>DATLKW010000065.1:0-2089 GCA_035538175.1 Gemmatimonadales bacterium
TCCGCGACGACCATCATCACGGGCATCGCGATCCCGACGACGGCGAACACGATGTGGAATGCCAGGGAGATGCCCATTTGCGAGCGCGCGGCGAGGAAATCGGACATGCTCGCCAAACATAGCGCCGGATCAGGAGTGGGGGACGACCGCGCGGGATGCGAGGGGAGCCGGACGCGTGTGGCGGCGAGCCTTGGTTTCTCGCTCGGCGCACTGTACATTCCGCTAGTAGAGCTTCGACAAACCGATTCCGTGGTGATTTGCGGCGTATTGCGGCCACGTTAAACAATCCGCTAAAAGGCCGGCCCGTTGCGGCTTTGCCTGCGCGACGGGCGTTCCGTTTTCGCGAGCCACACGAAGGGGATCGAACCCAAGTGCCGACGCTACGAGAGCTGCTTGCCGACGGGAAAGTGCACGTCCTGGACGGGGCGATGGGGACGATGCTGTACGGCAAGGGCTTCTTCCTCAACGTTTGCTACGATGAGCTGAACCTGAAGCAGCCGAAGCTGGTCCAAGAGGTGCACGACGCCTATGTGCGCGCCGGTGCGGAGATCCTCGAGACGAACACGTTCGGCGCGAACCCCGTGAAGCTGCGCACCTATGGCCTCGCGGACGACACCGAGCAGATCAACCGCGCCGCCGGCGAACTCGCCCGCAAGGCGAGTAACGGGCGGACGAGCGTCGTCGGCGCGATCGGCCCCTTGGGTGTACGGATCGAGCCGTTCGGCGCCCTCGCGCGCGAGGAAGCGTTCGCCCACTTCCGCCGACAGGCGCAGGGCCTGCTCACGGGCGGGGTCGACGGCTTCATTCTCGAGACGTTCTCCGACGTGGACGAACTTCATGAGGCGCTCAGGGCCGTGAAGGGTGTCTCGGACCTCCCGGTGATCGCCCAGATGACCATCGGGGAGGACGGCCTCACGCACTACGGCACCGCTCCCGAGACCTTCGGACAGCAACTCGCCGCATGGGGGGCCGACGTGATCGGTGTGAATTGTTCGGTCGGCCCCGCGGGCGTGCTCGAAGCGGTCGAGAAGCTCGCCAGGGTGACCGACCGGCCCATCTCCGCCGTTCCGAACGCCGGGCTCCCCAAAGACGTGGGCGACCGCAAGATCTACCTCGCGTCCCCCGAGTACATGGCGAGCTACGCGCGCCGCATGATCGAAGCGGGCGCCCGGCTAGTGGGCGGGTGTTGTGGCACGACGCCCGAGCACATCAAGAAGATCCGCGACTACGTCGCGAGCGTCGTGCCCCGCCACCAACCTACGCTCGTTTCCCGCGAGACCGTGGCGCCGCCGGCGGGGGTCGCGGCCGTCCCGCTCGCCGAGCGGTCGGGCTGGGGCGCGAAGCTGGCGCGCGGGGAGCTTGTCACGAGCGTCGAGATCGTCCCGCCCAAGGGGGTGGATCCGGCCCCCATGCTCGAGCAGTGCCGGGCGTTGAAGCGCGCCGGCGTCGACGCGGTGAACGTCCCCGACGGGCCGCGCGCGCAGAGCCGCATGGGGGTGCTCCCGTCCGCGATCCTCATTCAACGCGAGGTCGGCCTCGAGACCGTGATTCATTACTGCTGTCGGGACCGCAATCTCCTCGGGATGCTCTCGGACATCCTGGGAGCGCACGCGGCGGGGTTACGCAACATCCTGATCATCACCGGTGACCCACCGAAGATGGGTCCCTATCCGGAGGCGACGGCGGTCTTCGACATCGACTCCATCGGCCTCACGAATCTCGTGTACCGGCTGAACCACGGGCTTGATCCCGGGAATAACCCGATCGGGGCGCCGACGCGATGGGCGATCGGCGTCGGCGTGAACCCCGGTGCCGTCGACCTCGATCGCGAACTGTCGCGCTTCGCCTGGAAGGTCGACGCCGGGGCCGATTTCGCCGTCACGCAGCCGGTGTTCGATCCGAAGCAACTGGAGCTCTTCCTGACACGCGTGGAGCGGTTCCGCATTCCCATCGTCGCGGGGATCTGGCCGCTCATCTCGGTGCGCAACGCCGAATTCCTCGCGAACGAGGTGCCTGGGGTCGTCGTGCCCGAGACGGTGCTCGAGCGGATGCGGCGGGCGAGCGAGCGGGGGAAGGAGGCCGGGCTCGC
>DATLKW010000066.1:0-2912 GCA_035538175.1 Gemmatimonadales bacterium
CTTCTAGGCTATGAAACTCATCACTACCATCGTACGGCCGGAGCGCCTGCCTGAGGTCAAGGCGGCGTTGTTTCGGGCCGGGATCACTGGGATCACGCTCAGCCGAGTATCGGGGCACGGCGGCGAGCAAGAGGTCATCGAGCAGTACCGCGGCACGACCGTCGTGATGGAGTTCCACGAGAAGGTGAAGATCGAGATGGTCTGCTCGGAGCCGTTCGTGGAGCCGTGCATTCGGGCGATCCTCTCCTCCGCTCGCACGGGGGAGGTGGGGGACGGGAAGATCTTCGTCCAACCCATCGAGCGAGTGATCCGCATCCGCACGGGCGAGGTCGACAACGCCGCGCTGACCGCGGTGAATGCCGACGAAGTCCAGCGCGCGGCGCTCGAAAACGCGCACCGCACGGGCGCCGTGGCGGGCGAGGAGGATGGGTGACGCCCTCCACGGCCATCTCCGCAGGCGATACCGCGTGGGTGCTGACGTCGAGCGCCCTCGTGATGGTGATGACGGTGGGGCTCGCCTTCTTCTACGGTGGGCTGGTGCGCCCGAAGAACGCGTTGAACACGATGATGATGAGCATCGTCGCGCTCGGGCTCATCAGCGTGCAGTGGGTGCTCGTCGGCTATTCGATCGCCTTCGCGCACGGGTCCCCGTGGTGGGGCGGCCTGTCGTGGGCGGCCTTCAGAGGCGTCGGCGGCGATCCCGATCCGGCCTATGCCGCAACCATTCCGCTGCAGGCGCACGCGATGTTCCAGGCAATGTTCGCGATCATCACGCCAGCGCTCATCTCCGGAGCGATCGTGGAACGCATGCGGTTCCGCGCCTACGTCGCCTTCCTCGTACTCTGGGCCACGCTGGTGTACGACCCGCTCGCGCATTGGGTGTGGGGGGCGGGTGGCTGGCTGCAGAAGCTCGGCGCGCTCGACTTCGCGGGTGGCACAGTGGTGCACATCAGCGCCGGGGTCTCGGCGCTGGTCGCCGCCCGGATGCTCGGGCCCAGGAAGGATTTCAAGCGGGCGCCGATGCTCCCGCACAACGTGCCGTTGGTGCTACTCGGAGCGGGGCTGTTGTGGTTCGGTTGGTTCGGGTTCAACGCGGGGTCGGCCCTTGCCGCCAACGGCCTTGCGGCGCTGGCGTTCACGAACACCAACACGGCGGCTGCGACTGCGCTCGTCACCTGGGTCCTGCTGGACTGGGCGCGGACGGGGAGGGCCACGGCCGTCGGTGCGGCGACGGGTCTCGTCGTGGGCCTCGTGGGGATCACGCCGGCCGCCGGGTACATCACCGTTCCTGCTTCCCTCGGCGTGGGCGCGCTGTCGGCGCTCGTCAGCTACACGGCGATTCAGATCCGGGCGACAACGCGCCTCGACGACTCACTCGACGTGTTCTCCTGCCACGGGCTCGCCGGAACGGCGGGGGCGCTGCTGACGGGCGTGTTTGCCACCAAGGCGGCAAATGCCGCCGGAGGAGATGGGTGGTTGGCGGGGAACTTCGCCCAAATGGGGGTCCAGGCCCTCGCCGTGCTCGCCGCGGTGGCGATCGCTGCGGTGGGCACTGCGCTCATCATGGTGCTTGTCCAAGCCACCCTCGGGGCGAAGGCGGGGGTGAAGGAGCAGCTCGGCGGGCTCGACGTGAGCGAGCATGGCGAGGAGGCCTACTTTGGCGAGCAGGGCGTCATGCCCGCGCCCGGTGTGGCGCTCGGCGGTGCCGTGATCGTGTCGACGTCGCCCGCCAAGGCGGGACTGGTCTAGAAAGACGCGCTAGGGGGCTCGCCCCGGCTCGAGGAGCGCAGCGACCAGGGCCAGGAGCGCGGCGGCCTCGAACGGCTTCCCGATGAAGCGGTCGGCCCCGAGCGTGACCGCGTGGCGCTCGACATCGAGGGCACCCGCGCTTGCAACGCCCGACATCGCCACGACCTTTACCCCCGGCCACTTCTGGCGCAGGCGACCGATCGTCTGCAGCCCGCATTGCACGGGCATGAAGATGTCCACGAGCACGACGTCCGCGGCCCGCCGCTCGAACGCCTGGATGCCGGCGTCCCCATCGGCCGCCTGGCGGACCTCGTGGCCGGCGCGTTCCAAGTGTTTCGTCAGGGCTTGGCGAAGCGCGACGTCATCGTCGATGATCAAGACTCGCGCCATGACGGACCCTTCAGGTAAGGACCATACCCGCGCTGTGCCGTTGCCACGCGCGTGCCGCCCGGCCCGGCGCGATGCGGCCATCGCGAACCCGCCCGCCGTCGGGTATCTGCACGCTTCGCCAAGTGTATCGTGTGCGAGCGCCCTGCGACAGCGGCACCCGCACGGATGGAGTTGCGCACCGGACCGATAGCTCACCGTCTGACGGGCGTTACCTCCGGCGCTTCGATCCCAGCAGGGAATGGTTCACGATGCTGTCGGGCACGCTCTGTCCGTGCCGCACCGTGAAGACCGTCGTCCGCGTCAAGCCGAGATCGACCTCCACGACCACATGCGTCCGGTCCCGAGCCATCCGCCAGACACGCGGTGGCTTGGGTCGCCCGCTCGTCGCCGTCAGAGCCGCCGAGATGAGTGCATCGGGAGGGTCGCGTACGGCGGCGAGATGCGTGCAGGTGGAGCAGCGGAGGCCAGGGCGTCTCCCGCGTCCCGGGGCAACCGAGGCGAGATCCGCGGTGCACACCAGGCGGCCGCAGTACTCGCACGGCGCCCGATGTCGGGTGCACACCGCCTTGCCACACACGGGGCAGGGCGCGACTTCGTCGGACGCGAACGTCACCGCGGGCTCCTGGGCACAGGTGGCCACGTGGCGCGCGCACACTGTGCGGCGCGACGTGTCGGTACGGCGCAGGTGCTGCGAGCAGTGGACCAGGCCGTCCACCTCGCACACCCCCTGATGGGTCGTGCAGACCGCCTTCGCGCAGCTCGCGCACTGCGTC
>DATLKW010000067.1:0-6151 GCA_035538175.1 Gemmatimonadales bacterium
CAGAACGTGATCTTCTTACCGGGCCGATATCGGTCCGGCTCGTCCGGGTCGGAGAACGGTCCCTTCTTGGTCAGGCCGGGGTACGACGCGGACGGGGTTATCTGGACCAGCCCCGCCCGTCACACCGCCCTTCCCTTCCGATAGCCGGCGGCCCCGCAGGCCGAATTTCTCCTTCGCGAGCACCACGATGCTCCGCCCCTCAGGCGTCTCGTCGGGCAGCGAGGCGAGCTGTGCCCGGTCGGCCAGGAATTCGGGGCTGACCCCCGGCACCGGCACGAATTCCACGGCTTGGCGGTTCCCGAGCGTGATCGTGCCCGTCTTGTCCAAGAGCAGCGTGTTGACGTCGCCCGCGGCTTCGACCGCCCGGCCGCTCATGGCGATCACGTTGTGTTGGATCATGCGATCCATCCCCGCGATTCCGATGGCGGACAGGAGGCCGCCAATCGTCGTGGGGATGAGGCAGACGAGCAGGGACACGAGGATCGGAATCGACACCGAGCCGCCCGAGTAGATCGCGAACGGCTGGAGCGTGACCACCGCGAACAGGAAGATGATGGTCAGGCCCGACAAGAGGATGATCAGGGCGATCTCGTTCGGTGTCTTCTGCCGCCGCGCCCCTTCGACGAGGCTGATCATGCGGTCGAGGAAGGTCTCGCCGGGGTTGGCGGTGATGCGAATGACCAGAAAATCGGACAACACCCGCGTGCCCCCGGTGACCGCCGAGCGGTCGCCGCCCGACTCGCGAATGACGGGAGCCGATTCACCGGTGATCGCCGACTCGTCCACGGACGCGACGCCCTCGATTACTTCGCCGTCGCCCGGGATCATGTCGCCCGGCGTGCAGAGCACCACGTCCCCTTTGCGCAGGGCCGCGCCCGGCACCACGTCGCAGCTGGTGCGATCGCGGGGGTTGCGGAGGCGCTTCGCGCTGGTCTCGGTGCGCGAGCGCCGCAGCGTCTCGGCCTGCGCCTTGCCCCGGCCCTCTGCCATCGCCTCCGCAAAGTTCGCGAACACCACCGTGAACCAGAGCCAGAGCGCGAGTTGCAGCGTGAAGCCGACGTTGCCAGCGCCCTGGGCCACGTCGCGCAGCAGCACGAGCGTGGTGAGGACGCTCCCCACCAGCACGACGAACATCACGGGGTTCCGCACCATATGGTGCAGGTTCACCGTCTTCCCGAACGCGTCGCGGATCGCGCGCTGGACGATGGGGGGGTCGAAGAGCGGGCGCTTCGTCAGGGCCATGCTAGAACAGCCTCCCCGCCTGCATCAGGAAGTGCTCGACGATCGGCCCGAGCGACAGCGCCGGGAAGAAGGTGAGCGCGCTCACGATGAGGATCACCGAGATCAGGAGCACGACGAACAGCGGGGTGGTGACGGGGAACGTGCCGGCCGATTCGGGCACGATCCTCTTCTCCGCGAGGAAGCCAGCGAGCGCGAGCATCGGGACGTGCATGGCGAACCGGCCGATGAGGGTGTTCAGGCCGAGGAGCGTGTTGTAGAAGTAGCTCGCCCCGTTGAGTCCCCCGAACGCGCTGCCGTTGTTCGCCGCCGTGGAGGTGAAGGCGTACACGATCTCGGAGAGCCCGTGCGGTCCCGTGTTGCCACGGCCCGCGAGTCCCGCGGGCGTGACGGCCGCGATCGCGGATAAGGTCAGCACGGCCCCGGCGAAGACGAGGAAGTACAGCATGGCCATCTGCACTTCGCGCGCCTGGATCTTCTTGCCCAGGTACTCCGGCGTCCGCCCCACCATGAGGCCCGCGATGAAGACCGTGAGGATCACCATCACGAGCATCCCGTACAGCCCGGCGCCCACCCCCCCGTAGACCAGCTCGCCGAGTTGCATGTTGACGAGCGGCACGAGCCCCCCGATCGGCGTGAAGGAGTCGTGCGCCGCGATGACGCAGCCACACGAGGCGTCGGTCGTCACGGTGGCGTACAGGGCCGAGTTGGCGATGCCGAAGCGCACCTCCTTCCCCTCCATGTTGCCGCCGGGATTGGTCGCCGACGCCACGACGTCGACGCCGCGTGCCGCGTGGATCGGATTGCCGCGGGCCTCCGCCCTGTACGCCGTCGCGACGCCGGCGATGAAGAGCACGTACATCGCCGCCCACAGCGCCCAGCCGTGCTTCTGGTTCTTGACCATCCGGCCGTACGTGTAGGTGAGCGCGGCGGAGAGGCCGAAGATCGCGACCATCTGCCACAGGTTGGTCCACGGCGTGGGATTCTCGAACGGGTGGGCCGAATTCGCGTTGAAGAACCCGCCCCCGTTCGTGCCGAGCTGCTTGATGGCCTCCTGACTCGCGACCGGCCCCATCGCCAGGAGCTGTTTGCCGCCTTCCAGGGTGGTGACGCTCACGTAGTGGGCGAGGTTCTGGATCGCCCCCTGCTCGACGAACACGAGCGCGAGTACGGCGCTCAGGGGCAGGAACAGGTAGAGCGTCCCGCGCACGAGATCCACCCAGAAGTTGCCGAGTCGGCCGGACGACCGGCGGATGACGCCGCGCGCGAACGCGATAGCGACCGCTACGCCCGCGGCGGCCGACACGAAATTGTGAAACGCGAGCTGCGTCATCTGCGAGAAGTACGACATCGTCGTTTCGCCCGAATACGACTGCCAATTCGTGTTCGTCGTGAACGACGCGGCCGTCTCGAACGCCTGCCGCTCGACGACGGCAGCGAAGTGCTGCGGATTCAGCGGCAGGAGGTGTTGCAGACGCAGGCCCGCATAGGTGAACAGCATCGACACGACGCTGAAGATCAGCAGGGAAGCGGCGTACGCAGTCCAATGCTGATCGTCCGCCGGGTCCACGCCCGCGCACCGATAGAGGAACCGCTCCACCGGGCCGAGCCACCTGAACGAGCCGTCGTACACCTTGAGGATGTAGATCCCGAGCGGCTTCGTGATAACGAGCAGCGCGACCGAAAACACCAGGATCTGCAGCCATCCGTTGGCGCTCATCATCAGAACCTCTCCGGACGCAGCAGGGTGTAGAGCAAGTACAGGAGGATCGCCACGGCCGTGAGACCGCCGATGACGCTCTCGAGCGTCATGGCGCCCGCTCCTCGGTCTCTTGCCGGCGGCCCAAGCGCGCGCAGCCCACGACATAGGCCAGCATCAGGGCGAAGAACCCGATGGTGAGGGCGACGTAGGCGAGGTCGAGCATCGATCAGACTCCTTGAAGGTCGCGTCGGCGCACGCCGCCGCTGGCCGCTCGCACGGCGGGACGGCCCGCGGGGCGCGCCGCTTCCACCGTTGCCTGGGCGCTTGCGGCGCCCCGAGCGTGCTCCAGCCACGCGGTCGCGAAGCTGCGGAATGCGCGCTCGTCCCGATCCCACACCTTCACGACCTCCCGCAGCGCCAGCAGCGGCGCGTCGATCAGCGCGCTCAAGAGTTCGAGGTGGCTCGTCCACCCCAGTCGTCTGAGGACGCGGACCTTGCCCGGCGCATCACGGCGCGTGGCGGCGGCCAAGAAGCAGGTCCCCCAGTCGTGCCCGCTGGCCGAGAGGCCAAGGGTAACGCGGGCGGCTCCCATCGCCTCGAACGCGGTCGCGAGCCGCCTCCTTTGGACCGGGTCGAGCACGGACCTCGGTGCCACGCGCCGCGCTAGGCCAATCCCGAAAGGTCTCGCCACGACCCACGTGACGACCAGGGTGCCGGTAAACACCAGCGCCGACCACGCGCTCACACGGACCGACGCCCGAGGACGGGGAGCGTCTGCTGACCGTGTGGACCGCCCGCCACGCGCATCGCAGCAACACGGATCCGCACGCGCAACAGCATGGCGCGGCGAGCGTCAAAACGGGGTAAGAACGAAGGGCGTGGGGATTAAGGAAACGTTAAGGATCGTGCGGCGGAGCGTTGCTCCAGCGGCGGAGCCGATGCGCGTCACGGGGTGCCCGAGCAGGCGGCACGCCGCCGACTCGCTCGATCGACAGACGGTCTGAACGTGCCCTGCCGAGTCCCGAGTGGGCGCCCAGCGTCAGAACGCCAAGGCGAGTCCGACCCGGGCGCGGGTCTGTTGAATGGGCGCGTCGATCTCGCCCGTTCCCCCCGGATTGACCTTGCGATTCATGCGCTCGAACGCGTAGACCGCCGTCCCGTGGAGCCGCCCGAGGAGCCGGACGTCGAGGCCGATTCCCAAGTCGAGCGAAACGGCCGCCCGGCCGCCACTGGAGAACTTGGGCGCCGCGAGGTAGTTGGCGCGGAACACCATCGTCGCCCCGGGGCCGATCTCGGAAAAGGAGCGGACCCCCACGCGCACCGCGCCGACCGACGTGGCGTCGAACTCGGGCGTGACGCTCCGGTGCAGGACGCCGACCTCGACGCTCGCGTAGGCGGCGACATCGTAGGCGACCCACGCATCCACCTGGGTCGCCTTGAACCCCGCCGTCGCGCCACTGCCGCTCGCCGGATCAAAGGTGAGGCGCGCGATCGCCGCTTCGGCAGACAGCTTGCCCCGGCGGACCGACGCCGAGCCGCCGAACCCTGTGCCGTTGTACCGCAGGCCGGACGCGACTTCGCGATAGTTCGCGAGCGCCAGCTCCGGGCCGACGAGGACCGCCTGGCCAGCAGCCGCCCCAGGCGTGAGAGCGGCGAGCAGCACGGCCGCCCATCTCATCGAACCGCTCCGGGTGTGCCCTTCGGGAGCGGCGTCACGGTCACCTGCACTTCGCGACGCCGGGTGACGTTCTCCTTGGCGATGTCCTGATTGCGACGGGCGATTTGCTCGCGCAGGAGCTGGTTGTAGAGGATGTTCGCCGCCGCGGGGCGGACCCCTGGCTTGCGGAGCATCATCGCGAACCCGGTGACGAGCGCCGCCCCGCCCACGATGCCGAGCTCGCGCTTCGAGCTCGAGCCCAAGCTCGAGCTCTCGAGCCCTAGCGTGCCTACGAGGGCCCCGCCGGTATAAAGGAAGGCGAGGCCGACGGGCCGCCACGACTGCGGCGTGATCTCGGTCTGGGGCAGAAACTGGTAGCCCGGGAGACTCGTGATCGCCGGGAGCGTGTCCACCCGGCCGAGGGTCAGGCGAATCGGCTGCGACGCCGAGAAGGTGTTCTGACCGAGCCGCGCGTCGACCACGAGGGTGTAGGTGCCCGGCGGCACGGGGTCGCCGGTGGGCAGGCGTGCGGGCCACCGCAGGTTCACCTGCCCGTTCCATGCCCCCGAGTCGATCACGAACGTGCCGGGGGTCCCGATCGCGCGTGTGGTGACCCGCGCGGGCTGCGTGACCGTGAAGCGAACGGGGACGGCTCCCTGTCCGCCGACGAAGCTCACGCTATCGACGTGCAGCTGTCGCACGAGCAGCACCTGACCGAGCGCGACCGCAAACGCGCTATACGCCTTGGGGGAGACGCGGTTGGGGTCGAGCTGTCGCTCGGGGTCGATCAGGACGACCTCCTTGAAAGCATCGACGGCCTTGAGGATGGAATCCATCGCCCCATAGGTGAAGCCCAGGAGCTCGTACGCTCGGGCGCGCTCGGCGCCCGTGAGGCGCTCACGCAGCGCGCCGCGCGCGAGGGACAGCGCCTGGCGGTACTCGAGGTTGTCGTAGGCGAGCTGCGCGCTGCGCAGCGTGGCGTTCGGGGCCGTCTGCGCTGCCCCGGTCGCGGGCGCGATGCGCGCGCCGAGGAGGGCGAGGGCGACGAGGTGGTGGAGTCTCGGGCTCATTCGGGAAGGAGGGTGTAGCGTTTCCGCACGGTGTCGTTCGCGTCCACCTGCACGGTCTCGGTCACCGCCTTAAAGCCCGCGTGTTCAATGCGGATCGTGTGGCGGCCGGGCTTCACGGCGTACTCGATGAGCGGTGTTGCGCCGGCATCGACGCCGTCCACGTAGACCTCTCCAAACGGCTCGGCGTTGATGGTGAGCAGTCCTTGCGCCTCCGGCGCGGGCGACGGCGGAGGGGTCGTGGACGGAGGTTTGGCCCGCGCGGCGTGGCGCGGCGGCGGGCTCGGCTTCGCCGCGACGCGGACCGTGTCCCGGACGCGGACGGTGTCCACCACGGTGTCGACCGGGTGAGCGACCTGACCGTTCCGTGCGGCCGGCGTGGCCGGCGTCGGGCCCGACGCCGTGCCCCCCGGACGACTGAAGAGGAGGTAGCCGCCAGCGCCCGCCCCGGCGAGTGCCAGCACCCCGATCACCGTGCCGACCCGC
>DATLKW010000068.1:0-11509 GCA_035538175.1 Gemmatimonadales bacterium
CCCGGGTGCCGGGAACCCCGTGGCTGTCAGGTAATTGCTCAGCGCGTCGAACCACACGTAGACGGTTTGCTGCGGGTTGCCCGGAAACGGGATTCCCCACGCTTGGCGCTGCCGCGAGATGGAGATGTCGTCCAACCCGCCCTCCAACAGCCGCACCACTTCGTTGCGGCGGATCTCGGGCTCGACGCTCAGGGCGCCCGAGCGGATGCGCTCGAGGACAGCGTCGCGGTACCCGCTCAGCCGAAAGAAATAGTTACGCTCCCGGGTGGGAATGAGCTCGAGCGTCGGATGCTCGATGCAATGCCCGTTGACGATCTGTGCGCCGGTCTTGAACTCCTCGCAGCCGGTGCAGTAGAGCCCTTCGTACTCCGCCTCGAAGACGTCCTTCGGCCGGCGCTCGCGGATCCGCTCGAGTAGGGCCTGCACGCCGCGCACGTGTCGCGGTTCCGTCGTGCGAATCCAGTCGTCCTGGCTGCAATTGAGCCGACGCCAGTAGGTCGCGAACGTGTCGGCCATCTGGTCGACCCAGGCTTGCGGCGTCACGCCGGCCCGCGCAGCAGCCTGAATCACGGACTGGCTGTGCTCATCCATCCCCATCAGGAAGTGCACGTCGTCGCCGCGAAGCCGATGGTAGCGGGCAATGCAGTCCGCGCCGATCTTCTCGAGCGCGTGCCCCAGATGGGGTTCGCCGTTCGAATAGTCGATCGCGGTGGTCAGATAGAACTTAGCCAAGGGGCCGCTCCCCTTCCCCCCTCCCAGCCCCGCTCGGTCCCTCGAGCGCGGCGACCTCCGCCTGCAGCTTCTCGAGCGCCACGACACGCGTGTCGCCCGCTTCCAGCCGCAACGTCACGGTCTCGCGGAAGATGTCGATGGCTAGGACGCGCTCGGGCCCGACCAGGGTGCGGAGCAGTCTCCCCTCTTTCGGAAACCGCTTGCGCGTCTGGACGTAGAAGTCGTGCTCGTAACGCAAACAGCAGAGCAGCCGGCCGCACCCGCCGGAGATCTGGGACGGGTTGAGCGACAGGTGCTGATCCTTGGCGAGGGACAGGCTTACGGGCCGGAGCTCGGGGAGCCAGCTCGAGCAGCAGTACTGACGTCCGCAGCGACCTACGCCGTCCAAGCGCTTTGCCTCGTCTCGAGCCCCGATCTGTCGGAGCTCGATGCGCGTGTGAAACAGGCTCGCCAGGTCCCGCACGAGAGCCCGGAAATCGACACGTTGCTCGGCCGTGAAGAAGATCGTGAGCTTCCTGCGGTCCCACTGCCATTCGGCGTCGGAGACCTTCATCGGCAGGCCGTGCTGCTGCACGCGTTCCATGACCTTCCGACGCACGCCCTCTTCTTCGGCCTCGAGTGCGGCGGCGACGGCGGCGTCCTCGGCGGTCGCCCGACGGAGCACGCGGCGTGTCGGGTCGGGCGGGGACGGGGTGGGGAGCGAGGTCGCGGCGGTCGCGGCGGTCGGTGGGGCAGCAGCGGAGGCGCTCGGCCCCCCGGCTGCGGCGAGGCTGCAGCCGCTGCACCCGATGCCGCATTTCTTCGCGGCCACGGGCCCGAGAGCCGAAACCCGGCCGAGATCCTGCCCCCGCTCGACTTCGACGATCACCGGATCGTGGAGGGCAAGCGGCTCGGGGGACGGCCAGGTGAAATATTCTTTACGGTTCCCCTTGAACCGGACTTCGACGACGTCGATCAACTCACTTCTCGCTCAGCGCACCCATGGAAAGGTACTTCTCTTCCCGCCGTTTGAGGAGCTTGTCGATCTTGATCTTGCGCAGTTGGCGCACGTGGCGCCGGAGCGCCTCGCCGAGCGCCTCCGCCGCGGCCTCAGGATCGGCGTGGGCCCCGCCCGAGGGCTCCGTAATGATCTCGTCGATGACGCCTAGTTCGCGCAAGTCGTCCGCAGTGATCTTCAACGCCTCCGCCGCCCGTTCGCGCTGACTCGCGTCCTTCCACAGGATCGCGGCACAGCCTTCGGGAGAGATGACGGAATACACCGAGTTCTCGAACATCAAGACGCGATCGGCGAGGCCGACCGCGAGCGCTCCGCCGGAACCGCCTTCACCGATGACAACCGTGATGACGGGCGTCCGCAGCGTCGCCATCTCGACGAGGTTACGAGCAATCGCCTCCGCTTGGCCACGTTCCTCCGCTCCGAGCCCGGGGTAGGCGCCGGGCGTGTCGACCAGCGTGACCACTGGGGCGCGAAACTGCTCGGCGAGATGCATCAGCCGGAGCGCCTTGCGATACCCCTCCGGGTGCGCCATCCCGAAGTTGCGACGCAGGTTCTCCTTGGTGTCCCGGCCCTTTTGGTGGCCGATGACCATCACGCTCATGCCGTCGAGCCGCGCCCAGCCCCCGACGA
This sequence comes from Gemmatimonadales bacterium, assembly GCA_035538175.1. Lineage (GTDB taxonomy): Bacteria > Gemmatimonadota > Gemmatimonadetes > Gemmatimonadales > GWC2-71-9 > AG41. The sequence goes on from DATLKW010000068.1 coordinate 2,360, forward strand.
TCGCCGGGTCGTCGCGGAACAATCGATCGCCGTGCAGCTCGACGAAGTCCGTGAACACGGTGCTCAAATAGTCGAGGGTATAGGGCCGCTTTGGATGCCGGGCGACCTGGACCCGCTGCATCGGCGTCAGGTTCTTGTAGATCTCCACCCGCAGTTCGGCGAGCTTCTTCTCGAGCGGCACGAGCTCTTTCGAGACGTCCACGGTCGTCTCGCCGGCGACGCGCTTTATCTCCTCGATCTGCCGCTCGAGCTCGAGGAGCGGGCGCTCGAAATCCAGCGTATGGGTCGCCATGGCTCAGGGGGTGCGCACGAGCCGCACGTGCTCGGCGCCGAGGAGGTTGCGGAGCCCGTCCAGCAGATCGTCCGCCACCTCGACGCGGAGCGAGCGGCTGCGCAGGCGCGCGGGATCGGTGTCGTTGTCTGCCCACTCCACAAGCACGGGAGCGGGACCAGGGTGCGCCGCGCACAATGCGGCCACGGCGCGGCTCGCATCCTCCGGTGGCGGGGCGTTCGCGGACCAGCGCAGGGCCACGCCGATCGCCCCGCCCGTCTTGAGCTCGTCGAGCGGCTGGGCCGTCTCGACGATGAACGGCACCTGCTCTTCCCCCCGGTCGCGCCCGCTGTAGCTCCCCGACAAGAGCAGCGCGCGGTCCGGGCGGATGACGTCATTGAGCTTCGCCCACGCCTCGGGGAAGACGAGCGCCTCCGCGGTGCCGTGGAAATCCTCGAGCGTGAGACGCGCGTACTCGGCCCCGGATTTCTTAGAGATCTGTCGCTTCACCAGGGTGACCACAGCGGCGATCCTTACCCGCTGGTCGCTCCACGCGCCGAGCGTCGCGGTCGTACGGGTGCCGAACAGCTCCACCTCCGCACGGTAGCGAGCGAGCGGGTGCCCCGAGATGAAGAAGCCGAGCACGGCTTTCTCGCGGGCGAGGCGCTCGTGCTCGGACCAGGACGGAGTGTCGGGGAAGCGGGCGACCGGCTGGGGGGTACGGACCTCTTCGCCGAACAGCGCTCCTTGTCCCGCCTCGCGCTCCTGCTGGCGAGCCTGGGCCTCACCGAACGCCGTGTCGAGCGCTGCGACGAATTGCGCGCGATGGCCCCCGAGAGCATCGCAGGCCCCCGCGTCCACCAGCGCCTCGATCACGCGCTTGTTGCAGAGCCGCAAGTCGATGCGCTCGCACAGGTCGACGAGGGAGCGGTAGGCGCCGCCGGCGCGCCGGCCCGCGATGATGGAGTCGATCGCCCCGACACCCACGTTCTTGATCGCGCCGAGCCCAAAGCGAATACGGCGATCCCCCACGACCGTGAACTTGAAGCCCGACTCGTTCACGTCGGGCGGCAGCACCTCGAGACCCAATTCCCGGGCCTCGTTGATGTAGCGCACCACGGTGTCAGTGTCGCCGATCTGTGACGAGAGGAGCGCCGCCATGAACTCCGCTGGGTAGTGGGCTTTGAGCCACGCCGTACGGTAGGAGAGCACGGAGTACGCGACCGCGTGCGACTTGTTGAACCCGTACCGCCCAAACGTCTCGATTTGCGCCGCGATATCACTGATCACGCGGCGGTCGTGGCCCCGCGCCACGGCACGCTCGACGAAGCGCCCCAACTCCTGCTGGATCAACTCTTGGTCCTTCTTCCCGACCGCCTTGCGGAGGACATCGGCTTCGGCGAGCGAAAACCCCGCGAGCAGGTTGGCGATCCGCATCACCTGCTCCTGGTAGGTGATGACCCCGTAGGTCGGCTGGAGGATCTCCGCGAGGGCGGGGTGAGGGAACCGCACCGGCTCGCGCCCGAGCTTGCGATTGATGAAGACCAAATGCATCCCGGTGTCGAGCGGGCCGGGCCGCAGCAGCGCGTTGGTCGCGACCAAGTCGTCAAACCGGTCGCATTTCATGTTCCGGAGACAATCCGTGGCGAGCGGGGATTCGAACTGGAATACCCCCGCCGTCCGGCCCGCGCCGAGCAGGGCGTAGACCGCGGGGTCCGCGAGGTCGAGCCCGTTCAGGTCGAGCGTCGTGCCGTGCCGCGACTCGACCATCGCGACCGCATCATGGATTACGGTGAGGGTCCGCAGACCGAGGACGTCGATCTTGAGCATGCCGGCGTGCTCGAGCGCCACCATGTCGTACTGCGTGATGATCGCGTCGGGCTCCTGCGGCGCGAGGCAGACGGGCACGTAATCGGTGAGCGGGCCCGGCGCGATCACGACGCCTGCGGCATGTACCGACGCGTGACGCGCCAATCCCTCGATCCGGGCCCCGAGCTGCAGAATCTTGCGGACACGCTCGTCCTGCCGCACCAGCTGTCGCAGCTCGGGGGATCGCTCCGGCGCGTCCGTGAGCGTAACGGTCACCCCGGGGCCGGCCGGAATGAGCTTCGTGAAGCGGTCCACCTCGCCGGGTTCGACGCGCAGGGTGCGCGCCACGTCGCGAAACGCGGCGCGAGCCTTGAGGGTCCCGAACGTGATGATCTGCCCGACCGAGTCCCGGCCGTAGCGCTCCCGCACGTATTGGATGACCTCGCCCCGCCGCTCGAAGCAGAAGTCCAAATCGATGTCCGGCATCGATATGCGCTCGGGATTCAAGAATCGTTCAAACAGGAGATCGAACTTCAGCGGGTCGATGTCGGTGATCCCCAGCGCGTAGGCGACCAGCGAGCCCGCGGCCGACCCCCGGCCCGGCCCGACTGGGATTCCGCGGTCCTTCGCGGCCTGGACGATGTCGTACACGATGAGGAAGTAGCCGGCGTAGCCCGTATGCGAGATTACACTCAGCTCGTAGTCGAGACGCTCCGCCACGCCGGAAGGGACGGGATCGCCGTACCGCCGCTGCGCGCCGGCACGTGCTAGGTGGACGAGGAGGTCGTTATCCGAGGCGAATTCCGCAGGCCGCGGATACTGTGGCAGGAAGTAGCGCTTTTCGAGGTCGAACTCGCACAGCTCGGCGACGCGCGCCGTCTGGGCCAGCACCTCGGCGTGGTCCGGAAACAACTCCCGCATCTCGGCTTCCGACTTGACGTAGCTCTCCTGGCCGACGAACCGGAAGCGGTTGGGGTCGTCTAAGTCCTTGCCCGTGCCGATCGCCAGCAGGACATCATGTGCCTCGGCATCCTCTCTCCTGAGGTAGTGTGCGTCGTTCGTGGCCACGACCGGCAGGCCCAGCTCCCGCGAGAGCTGAAACATCCCGGCCGTGACGGTGGGCTCGTCCGGGAGGCCGTGGTTCTGCACCTCGAGCCAAAAGCCGTCGGGTCCAAAGACCCGGGCGAAATACTGAGCGCTCGCCTTCGCGGCCTCATAGTTCCCCTGCCGGAGATAGAGCGCGATTTCGCCCGACAGGCAGGCGGCGAGCCCCAGCACCCCGTCGCGATACTGCTCGAGCACCTCGCGGTCAATCCGCGGACGGCGGTAGAAGCCTTCGAGAAAGCCGATCGAGGAGAGCTTGACCAGATTCTTGTAGCCGGTGCGGTTCTTGGCGAGGAGCACGAGGTGGGAGTAGGCCTTGGGCGCCTCCGGCGCCCGCTCGCGCTTGTGACGGGCACCGAACGCCAGGTAGGCTTCGAAGCCAACAATGGGCCGCAGCCGTCGGGCTCGGGCCTCGGTATACAGCTGGAGCGCCCCGTGCAGGTTGCCGTGGTCCGTCAGGGCGATCGAATCCATCCCCAGCGCCGCGATCCGATCGAGTAGCTCGGGGATCCGGTTGGCGCCGTCGAGGAGGGAGTACTCGCTGTGGGTGTGGAGGTGGACGAACGCCATAACGGCTACGGAAAAGTACCGGCGCCCGGATGCATTGTCAAAAGCGCTGCGCCTCGGATATGTTTGCGCCCGTGCGCGCCGTCGCGAGCCTCTTCGCACTGGGCCTGATGATGGCCCTTTTTCATCGGGTGACCGCGGGGGCTGCGCTCGAAGCCCGGGCAACACTTGCGCTCGGGTTTCTGCTGCTCGCGGCATTTCTCGGCGGTGATCTCGCGAAGCGCGCCCGCCTGCCGCGCATCACGGGCTTTCTCCTCGCGGGGTTCGCGGTCGGTCCCGCGTGGCTCGGGCTGCTGCGGCGCGATGAGGTCGAAGCGCTCAGCTTCATCGGCGATGCCGCGCTCGCCCTGATCGCGCTGAGCGCTGGCTCGGAACTCACGCTCCGGACATTCCGCGAAGGGGGCGTCGCCCTGGCGCGACTCGCGGGCGCCGCCCTCGTGGGACCGTTCCTCGCCGTCACGCTGGTGCTGCTCACCGTGAGTCCCTGGTTCCCGCTCACGACGCATCAGCGGTTCGGGAACGCCGTTGCCATCGCCCTGACGCTCGGTGCGGTGTCCGCAGCGGGGTCGCCCGCGGTCGCCATGGGCATGACGACCGAGCTCGCGGCGCGCGGCCCCGTGGCGCGCACCCTCCTGAGCGTGACCGTCTTGAAGGACGTCGCCCTGGTGCTGCTGTTCACTCTCGGCCTCGCGGCGGCTCGAAGCGTCACCACCGACGGCGGGCTGAATGTCCGGGTCGTCGCCGGGGCCCTCCTCGTGCTCGCGGGCTCGCTCGCCGTCGGCGTCCTGTTCGGCTACGCGCTCAGCGCGTACGGGCGACGCATGGCGCGCGACACCGCGCTGGCCTTGCTGGCTGCGGCGTTCGTCGCCGCGGAGGCGGCGCGCCTGGCGCATCTCGAGACCCTTGTGGTGGGACTCGCCGCAGGGTTCTACCTCGAGACCTTCTCTCCGACGGAGAGCGAACGGATCCGTCGCGAGCTTGCACGCGGATCGCTGCTCGTGTACCTCGTGTTCTTTGCCCTCGCGGGCGCGAACCTGCGAGTGGGGGCGCTGGCTGACCAGTGGCCATGGGTGCTGCTCCTCGTGGGTCTCCGGGCCGTGACCCTGCGCTACGGGCTGCGCTGGGCCGGGAGAGACCCGCGCGTGGCACCGGCCCTGGCCCGGTACGGGTGGTGGGGGCTCGTCCCCCAAGCGGGCATCGCGCTGTGGCTCGCGCAGGTGGCGCGACGGGCTTTCCCCCAATGGGGGGTCTCGCTCGCGGCGCTCATCGCGGCCATGATTGCAGTCCACGAAGTCATCGGGCCGTTCTGCTTCCGCCGGGCCCTCGAGCGGGCCGGCGAGGTCAGGGAAGCCGTCGGCGATGCCGACGCGCCGGCCGGGGGTGCGGCCATCGTGCCGGTCGGCGGTGGATCGTAGCTCGCTTGCGCCGCGATCGGCCGACAATGATCTTCGGCCATCCCGACCGACGGGTCAGCGGAGGCGTCCTGACGAGACCGCGCGCAACACCGTGAGCACGTGATCAGTGGGCACGCGAGGTCTCTCCGTGACCCTGCTCTGTAACGCCGTCCTCGCGCCCTCCTTGGCCGCGCAGGGGGGGAGCGCGCTCGCGATCCTCCCCGGATCCGCCCGCGCGGCAGGTCTCGGCGGCGCCGGGGCCGCGATCGTGGGCGACGCAGGTGCCATTTTCGCTAACCCCGCGGCGCTCGCCACCATCCATCGGCTCGCCCTCGAGGCGTCCTACGAAGCGTATCCCGGCGGTGTCAGTCTTTCGACTGGGGCGGTGGGCCTCCGGGTCGGACGGTTCGATTGGGGGGCGGGCGCCGCGGCGCTCGGACAGAGCTACACCACGGCCGATCTCCTGGGGGTGTCGTCCCTCGTTTTTCGCACGGGTCTCGTGGCCGTGGGGTCGTCCCTCAAATACGTGCGGGAGACGGTCGGCGGCGCGCGAACGGACGCATGGGCACACGACGCAGGAGTCGCGATCGCGGTCTTCGACTTGATGGCCGTGGGCGCGAGCGTGCAGAACCTTGGCGGCGGCGCGCGCCTCCCCCGCCGCACGCGCGCTGGGTTCACGATGAATTACGTTGACCCCCAAGGAAGCTACCGCCTCGTCACGACCGTGGAGGGGCAGTGGCCGTCGGGCGGGAGCGCCGTACCCGTCGTCGGCGTCGAGATCGGCGCGGTCGCGAGCGGCTTGGGGTTGGTGGGACGCATGGGGTACGTAGGCCACTCCGCCGCGACGACCGCGTCGCCGTTCAGCGTGGGCGGGACCGCGGAGCTCGGTCACTTCCACCTCGATTACGCGTACCGGGCGGACAGCGCGCTCGGCGCCCGACACCACATGGGACTCCGATGGACCCCCTAAGAGGCGCGCCCGTGGATCGGCGCCCGCCCGACTGGGGACGGGTGGCGCGCCGCCTCACTGCCTGGGTGCTGATCGCCATCCCCACGCTCCTCGCCCTCGCGTTCCTGACGAGCGGCGACGCCCGGTACCTGGCGCGAGCGGGGATCGAGGAGGCGCGCATCCTTCTTAAGCGCCGCTCCATCGCGAAGCTCGTGGCCGATCCCAAGACCAGCCCGCCCCTGCGCGAGCGCCTGAACCTCGTCTTGGCGGCGCGCGCTTTTGCCGCCGACTCGCTCGGCCTCGTGGTCGGCGAGACCTTCACCCAATACGCCAACGTCGGCCGGGATACGCTGCTCCTCGTCCTGTCGGCCTCCCCGCGCGACCGGTTGCGCGAGTATACGTGGCAGTACCCGATCGTCGGCGTCGTGCCCTATAAGGGCTTCTTCGACGTGGCCCAGGCGCGGGATGCCGCGGCGGAGCTCGAGCGTCAGAGTCTCGACACGTACCTGCGGCCGGCCGCGGCGTTCTCCACGCTTGGCTACTTCGCGGATCCGCTGCTCTCGACCGCCGTCGAGCGCGACACGATGGAGCTCGTCGCGACCGTCATCCATGAGCTCGCGCACAACACGTTGTATGTGAAAGACCACACGGCGTTCAACGAGAGCTTCGCGAGCTTCGTGGGATACCGCGGCGCCGAGGCGTTCTTCCGCGCGCACCACGACCTGGTGGACGCCAAACGGGCGGCGGCTCGGTGGCGGGACGAACGCACCCTGGACTACCTGTACAGCGAGCTCGCTCGCCGGCTGGATTCAGCGTATGCCGCCCGACCCGAGGGGAGCGCGCTCGAGCGTACGCGCGAGACCCTGTTCGGCTGGGCGCGGGCGCAGCTCACGGGCCCCGTCGGCCAGGCACTCGAGACGTATGACTGGCGCTGGTTTGCCCGCGCGCCGTTGAACAATGCCGTCGTCGTCGCGCAACGCCTGTATCGCATGAATTTGGCGCAGTTCGACGAGCTGTACGCACGTGCGAGCGCCAATTTGCGAGAGACAATCCGCGCAATCCAGCTTCGCATCTACACCGAGCCCGGACAGGATCCGTATCAGGCCCTGTATTCCCGGGTCGGCATCGCCGCGAGATGACCAGCGGGGCGGCGAGGAGGTCGGGGTGGGAGTCAGTCAGTTGCCGCGCAGGCGCTCCGCCTCCGCGACGCGCTCCAGCGCGATCGCATAGGCCGCTGTCCGGAACGTGACGCCCTTGCGCTTGGCGAGGTCGCGCACGCCGACGTAGGCCTTCGTGATGGTCGCGCCGAGCTCGCGGTTCACCTGCTCGTGCGTCCAGCGGTACTGCTGCAGGTTCTGCGACCACTCGTAGTAGCTCACCGTGACGCCGCCGGCGTTAGCGAGGAAGTCCGGAATCACCGCGATCCCCCGCTCCTCGAGGATCAGGTCCGCGGTGGGCGTCGTGGGCTCGTTCGCGGCCTCGACGACCACCTTGCAGTCGAGCGTACGGGCGTTCGTCTCTCGCGTGATCACGCCGCCGAGGGCCGCGGGGACGAGCCAGTCGCACTTGATGGCCCAGAGGTCCGCGTTGGTGATGCCCCGACCGCCCTGGGACTCGGCGACCGGCTTTCGCGCCGCGGCGTGCGCGAGCAGGGCAGGGACGTCGAGGCCGCCCTCGTTGACGACTGCGCCGTTCACGTCGGCAACGGCGATCACCCGCGCCCCCGCCTCCGCATCGAGCAGCCGCGCCAGATGCCCCCCAACATTCCCGAACCCCTGAATCACCACCTTGCTGCCCTTCAGCGGGATCCCAAAGTCCTGCGCGTACTGCTGCATCACGTACATCACCCCACGGCCCGTCGCCTCCTCGCGGCCGAGCGAGCCGCCGAGCGAAACCGGCTTGCCGGTCACGGCCGCGGGCGTGTACCCGTGTCGACTCGAGTACTCGTCGAGGACCCAGGCCATGACTTGGGCGTTGGTGTTCACGTCGGGCGCCGGGATGTCGCGGTAGGGGCCGAGCACGATCGAGATCCGCTGCGTGAAGCGGCGGGTCAGCCGCTCGAGCTCGAGCTTGGAGAGTTTCTTGGGATCGACCGTGACGCCCCCCTTCGCCCCGCCAAACGGGATGTCCATCAGCGCTGTCTTCCAGGTCATCAGCGTGGCGAGGCCCAGCACCTCGTCGTGGTCGGCATCCGGGTGGTAGCGGATCCCGCCCTTGCACGGGCCGCGCGCGCCGTTGTGCTGGATGCGATAGCCGGTGAACACCTCGATGCGCCCGTCGTCCATGCGCACGGGCACCTCCACCTGCACCTCGCGGAACGGGCGCATCAGGATGTGCCGCATGTATTCGTCGAGGTTGATGAGGTTCGCGGCGCGCTCGAACTGGCTGGCGACGATGGATTTCCCCGACATGGTGGTGCGGGGCGGGGTGACGCTCACGGGGCCTCCGTGGGAATCAGGCGGTCTTCAAGCGGCGGCCAGCCATGCGGCCGGCCGGATGCTGAGCTTCGGATAAGGCGTGGGCGACGTTGACCCGCCGGTGGCGGCGCCCTCCGCCGTCGACCAGCACGCCGATGACATCCGCCTCAACCTGGGCGCGCTCCGACTGCTCGAGCACGAAGACGAGCCCGGTTTCCTGCTCGGCGACCGCACCGGTGATCGTAGTCCAGGCGGTGTCAGCGGGTTGGGCGCACTGCGCCACGACGAGCGGGCACGTGCCTGGGTCGAACCCCTTCCGCGTGACCAGGGGAACGCGCAGCGCATCGGCGATACTGCGCCACACGGGGAGCGCCGGCCCGAACGTGACCACCTGGCCAAAGCGCCACCCGGAGTCGCGCGCGAGGTCCAGAAAGGCGGCGCCGAGGGTCGCATCGTCCGGCGCCTCCACCGCGGGCTCCGAGGCGAGCACGATCGTGCCGGTTTCGGCGAACCACCGTTCGGCGGGGGTCAGTTCGTCGGGGCGGCGGGGCGCGTAGAAGGCGTAGCGCCGCGTAGCCGCGATTTCGCGCTCCGCCGACCGCCGTTGCTCCGGGTGCTCGGCGGCTTGGGCCGCACCCT
>DATLKW010000069.1:0-3787 GCA_035538175.1 Gemmatimonadales bacterium
AGCGCACGCGGAGGCGCCCGAGCTCGAGCGCCTCAAGCCGCACGATGGTCCCGTGCAGCTCACCCACGAGCCCCGTCCCGATCGGCGCCTCGAGAGCCGGCCGCACGCGGGTGAGATCGTGCTCCACGACGAACGGCGTCGTGAGGATCAGGCAGAGACCGGAGGCACCGGTGTCGAGGAGGAGTCGGGCGGTGACGGCGCCACGACCCGGGACTTTGATCGTGGCGCCGAGCAGGGGCAGATCGGCATCTGGGGTGAAGGGGACGCTCCGCCCCCGACCGCCGTAGCGATACGCGGCGGGATCGTAGAGTCGTACGCGGTGCGTCGGATAATCGATCTCCACGGTGAAGCGGTGCAGCACGTCGTGGCCGAGGAGCCCTTGCTGGAGGCGCCCGGCCGCTTCGCTCAAGCCCCCGAGGTGATAGAGCGCCGCTGAGGAGTCGGAGAGCTCGAGGCCCCCGAGGCGCAGGGACCGGATGTCGGTGGTGGCGGCCGTGTCTGCGAGGGCACCGTGCGCGGCGACCCATTCGCGATCGAGGCCCGTGCGCGAAAGGCCCGTGTCGAACATGAGCCACATGGAGTCGCCGTTGACCACCCCGGGGACGTAGATCGCGCCGCCATAGGGGTCGAAGGGAAACTCCGCTAGCGCGAGGGGCGGCGGAACGGCCGCCCCCCGCCAGCAGCCGCCCGCGCAGGCAAGCGCGAGCGCGAGCGAGCGCAGGGAGCGCTGGGGGCGCCCCGGACGCGCCACGCGCCCCGGGCTCACCGCCACCCGCGCCGCTGTGCCTCGGCCACGACCAGCGCGGCCGCGCCCGCGACGCCCAGCTTCCCCGTGTTCACGATGAGGTCGTAGTTGACGACCTCCTGGCGTTGCCGGCCGTAGTGGCTCCGCACGTAGTGGTCGCGCTGGCGGTCGGTGTCGTCCAACACGCGGCCCGCGTCGGCGGGGTCGACGTCCAGTCGCTCGACGGCGAGCTGAATGCGCCAGGCCCGCGGGGCGACCACATACACGTGCAGGGCCTCGGGCCGCTGCGCGAGCAGGGCCTGCGCGCCGCGCCCGACGAGCACCGCGTGCCCGTGAGCCGCGGCCTCGGCGATGACGCGCTCGGTCAGCTTGACGATCGTGGCCTCGTCGGGCTCGGCGCGCGGCACCGCCTCGGACGCGATGAACAACTCCGGCGACGACACGGCCAGCGTCCGGGCGAGCCGCTCGAGAAGCCCCGGCGCCCGCTCCTCGCGCGCCGCCACCGTCGCGGGCGCGAGCCCCGCCCGGCGGGCCACCTCGTCCACAAACTGATTGTCGATCACCGTCCACCCGAGCGTCTCGGCGACGTCGCGCGCGACGGCCGAGCCACCCGCCGCGTACTGCCGGGTGATCGTAATGACCGGCGCCGTCATGTCAGGGCTTCAGGTTGCGGCGGAGCTCCCCGATGTTGAGCAGCGGCATGCCGCCCTCCGTCGGGACGAAGATGATCAGGTTGCTCGAGCTGCGCATGTCGTGCAACACCTCGATCCATTGCTTGGTGAGCGCCTCGGGGGAGAGGGTCTGGTTCAAGAGGCGCTGCTGCTCGGTCTGGAGACGGGCCACCTCGACGCGGTGACGCTCCGTCTCGATCTGCTGCTCCTGGGCGATCTTGTTGTTGATCGCCTGCACCACCTGTTGGGGCGGCTGGAGATCGCGCAGGAAGAACGCGGTCACGCTGGCAATGCGGAATTTGCCGCCGCCGGCTCGCGGCGTCGTCACGAGCGCGGAATCGACGAGCCCTTCCATCGTCGTCGCGATCTGGGTGCGCTTCGAGATGTCGTTGATCGAATACTGCACCATGCCGTCGCGCACGCCCTTGCGGATCGCGTTCAGCACCGCCCCGCGGATCTGATTCTCGTCCCCGATCTCGGTGAAGATCCGCGGAGCCTGCTGCGGGTCGATTTGCCAACGGATCGAGACTTCGACGTGCATGCCCATCTGCTCGCTCGACAACGCCTCGATCTGCTCGACCTGCTCGCCCCGCGCCGGCCACTGCTCCTCGCGCGAGGAATAGCGCTCGATCGAGGACCAGGGCGCCACGAACCGGATCCCGGGCAAGAGCGGCGTCGGATCCACGTACCCGAACGCGCGCCGCACGCCCACTTCGCCGGGGTCCATCACCACGGTGGTCGAGGCGAGCGCGAGCAGCAACGCGAGGGCGACCGCGATGTAGGCGCCGACCCGGAGGAGCCGCACGGCCGGCCCGGGACGCTCGGCCCGCAGCGTGGCGGCGGTGAGAAAGAGGGAGAACGCGATGAAGAGCACGACGGCGCCCGCGACGAGCTTACCCATGGGAACTCCGGAGGGGGGATGTCGGCGGGAAGATACCGTGCCCGCGCGGCGGGCGTCACCCGTCGCTCCCGCGCGCGGCCGTTCGCCCGTGCGCCTGCGCGGCGCGTCGGGACTACTGAAACAGGTTCGGCCCCGCGCTCCCCGGCTTCCCATAGCCCGGCCCCTTGGGCTCCGTGCGGACCCGCGTGTAGCCGAGCTCTTCGCTGCGCGAGATGCGCTTCTCCGCCACGAGGCCCTCGAGCACGAGCTCGCAGGCCGCGACCATGGTCCCGGGATCCTTGCGCGCGGCGAGGCCGACTTGATCGACCAGGTCGAGCAACCCCGGCACCACGCTGAACCCCTTGAGGCAGGTCTCGGAGCGCTCGTCAGCGGAGATCTTGAGCGCGCCGCCTTCGTCGAACCAATGGACGATGTCGTCGACGTTGGCCCCCCCGACGCGCGCTTCGAACGTCTTCCCCGCGGCCCGCCGGATCAGGTCCTTGGCGATGACCTCGGGACCCTGGAGCTCGCCCTCGTACTCGAGCTCGAGCTTCCCCGTGATCGCGGGGAGCGCGGCGTAGACGTCGGAGATGCGCGGCACGACCGTCTTCTCCTTGGTCGCAATGGTGCGCCGCTCCGCGCTCGAGATCACGTTCTCGAGCACGCTGATCGGCAGCCGTTGCGACACCCCCGACCGGCGGTCCACGCGCTTGTCCTCGCGGGCCTCGAACGCCACCCGCTCGATCAACTCGGTCACGAAGTCGGGGAGTTTCAACGGCCGCCCGGTGCGCTCGAGCCAGGCCTCCTGCCGCGTGATGGCCGCCCCGAGCTCCACGGTGTGCGGGTAGTGCGTGCCGATCTCGGAACCGATGCGATCCTTCAGCGGCGTGATGATCTTGCCACGCGCCGTGTAGTCCTCGGGGTTCGCCGTAAACACCAGCGCCACGTCGAGGTTCAGGCGCACGGGATACCCTTTCACCTGCACGTCGCCTTCCTGCATGATGTTGAAGAGGCCGACCTGGATCTTGCCCGACAGGTCGGGGAGCTCGTTGATCGCGAAGATGCCCCGATTGGCCCGGGGCAACAGGCCAAAGTGCATCGTGAGCTCGTCGGACAAGAGGTGCCCGCCACGCGCCGCCTTGATGGGGTCGACATCGCCGATGATGTCGGCGATCGTGACGTCGGGCGTCGCGAGCTTCTCCACGTAGCGCGATTCGCGCGGCAGCCACGCGATCGGCGTCTGGTCGCGGCGCTCCGCCACGAGCTCCCGTCCGTACTTCGAGATGGGGGCGAACGGGTGATCGTTCACCTCGCTCCCCGCCACGATCGGAATCTCCTCGTCGAGCAGCAAGACGAGCTGGCGCAGGATGCGGCTCTTCGCCTGCCCGCGCAGCCCGAGCAGGATGAAGTTGTGGCGCGACAGTACCGCGTTGACGAGCTGCGGGATGACGGTGTCCGTGTACCCCACGATGCCGGGGAACAAGGCGGAGC
>DATLKW010000070.1:0-10389 GCA_035538175.1 Gemmatimonadales bacterium
GTCCCCAGGCGGGCGCAGCGGCTCCGCCCGCTCGTACCACGCCATCGCCTCGCGTAGCCAGTGGTAGATCACCGGTCCATTCCCGGGCGTCGGAGACTCGAGCACGCGCTTCGCCCACCGCTCGCAGATGATCCCCGCGTAGTAGCGGCGCTCATACTCGCTCGGCAGCCTGGGCAGAAGTGCTCGGGCCTCCGTCAGCATCTCGCTGCCCGCGACCCCGAATTGGTCGGTCAGAGCGAGGAGCAGCGTCACGAGCGCCTCGGCCTGATCGCGCTCGACTTCTAGCACATCGCGGCAGATGCTCTCCGCGTACCATGGCTCGTTGAGCAGGCGATAGCGCTCCGCTTTCTTGAGCGCCGCTGGGACACCGTCTTTGGACAACCGCTTGAGGTCGAACATCGTCTCGCCTCCATCGTCGAATCGCCCCCGCCGCCTCGGCGAGGGGGCCCGCCGTCACGGCCCCCGTCTCACCAGGCGCACGAGTGCCCGCAGCGGATCGTACGCGCGGTCCACCACGCGCTCTTTGAGGGGGATGATTGCGTTGTCGGTGATGACGATCTGCTCGGGGCAAACGGTGGTGCAGCACTTCGTGATGTTGCAGAATCCGATGCCGTGCGCCCGCCGCAGGTCGTCCGTTCGATCTTCCACGTCGAGGGGGTGCATTTCGAGCGCCGCTGCGTGCACGAGGAAACGGGGTCCGATGAACTCTGCGTGCTTGCGGTGGTTGCGCAGCACATGGCAGACGTCCTGGCAGAGGAAGCACTCGATGCACTTGCGGAACTCCATCACGCGGTCCACGTCTGCCTGCGCCATGCGCCATTGGCCGTCCGCGTCCGCTGGCCGGGGTCGAAACGGCTTGATCTGCTTTTTGACCTCGTAGTTCCACGACACGTCGGTCACGAGGTCCTTCACCACCGGGAACGCCTTGAGGGGCTCGACCGTCACCGGCCGCTCGAGGGGGAGGTCGGCGAGGCGCGTCATGCACATCAGGGCCGGCATCCCGTTGATCTCGGCGGAGCACGAGCCACAGCGACCCGCTTTGCAGTTCCACCGGACGGCGAGATCGTTGGCCTGCGCCGCTTGGATCTGATGTACGGCATCGAGCACCACCATGCCCTCCGCCACGGGTGTCGTGTAGGTCTCGAACGCGCCGCCCGTGGCGTCGCCCCGCCAGACGCGGAAGGTGCCTGTCCGACTCATTTGAACTCCTCGATGATCGCTCGGAGCGGCTCCGGCGGCTGCGACACCGGCTCACGCGTCACGCGCATGGCACCGTCGGGCCCGCGTCGCACGACGGTCTGCGTTCGCCCCGCCGCCTCGTCCTTCTGTGGATAGTCGTCGCGGAAATGCGCTCCGCGGCTCTCCCGGCGAGCGAGGGCAGCGGACGTGATGGCCTCGGCCACCGTGAGCAGGGAGGCGAGATCGAGGGCGGTGTGCCAGCCCGGGTTGTACTCCCGGTTGCCGAAGACGGCGACCCGTGCCGCGCGGTGCTTAAGGTCCGCGATCTTCTCGAGCGCGTGCTGCATCTCGTCCTCCCGTCGCACGATGCCGACCAGCTCCTGCATGGCGTTCTGGAGTTCCGCTTGCAACTCGAATGGACCTTCACCCTTCCCCGCCGCCGCCCGGTCAAAGGGCCCGAGCGCCCTGCGGGCGGCCGTCTCGACCGCCTCGGTATCGATCTGCCCCGCGCGCTGTTGCCCGGCGAACTGTGCGGCGGCCTCGCCGGCGCGCTTGCCGAACACGAGGAGGTCGGAGAGCGAGTTGCCACCGAGGCGGTTGGCGCCGTGCAGCCCGGCCGCGCATTCGCCGACGGCGAACAGCCCCGGCACGGCGGACATCTGCGTCTCGGCATCGACGCGCACTCCACCCATCATGTAGTGCGTGGTCGGTCCCACCTCCATCGCTTCCTCAGTGATATCGATGCTGGCGAGCTGCTGGAACTGGTGATACATGCTGGGCAGCTTGCGCTTGATGTGTTCCGCCGCATGGGGGATCTTGGCGCGGATCCACGCGATGTCCAAGTACACGCCGCCGTGCGGGCTGCCGCGTCCCTCCTTGACCTCGCGGACAATGCAGCGGGCCACGTGGTCGCGCGTCAGGAGCTCGGGGGGGCGCCGGGCGTTGCGGTCCCCCTGGGTGTAGCGCCACCCTTCCTCCTCGCTGTCGGCCGTCTGACTGCGGTAGAGCGGCGGGATGTCATCGAACATGAAGCGGCGCCCTGCCTTGTTGCGGAGCACCCCGCCCTCGCCGCGCACCCCCTCGGTGACGAGGATCCCCTGGACGCTCGGCGGCCAGACCATGCCGGTGGGGTGGAACTGCACGAACTCCATGTCGATGAGATCGGCGCCCGCCTCGTAGGCCAGCGCCTGTCCGTCACCGGTGTACTCCCAGCTATTGCTCGTGATGCGGTAGGCGCGGCCCACGCCCCCCGTTGCGAGGATCACGGCGCGCGCGTGGAACACCTGCATCCGCCCGCGCTCGCGCTCGTAGGCGAGCGCGCCCACCACGCGGTCACCGTCTTTGAGCAGGCGGATCACGGTGCATTCCATGTGGAAGGCGATCCCACGATGCACCCCGTGGTCTTGCAGCGTGCGGATCATTTCGAGCCCCGTGCGGTCGCCCACGTGGGCAAGGCGGGGGTAGGCGTGCCCGCCAAAATTGCGCTGCAGGATGCGGCCGTCGGCGGTCCGGTCGAACAGGGCCCCCCAGGCTTCGAGCTCCCGCACGCACGCGGGCGCCTCCTTGGCGTGAATCTCCGCCATGCGCCAGTTGTTGAGATACTGGCCGCCGCGCATCGTGTCGGCGAAATGCACGCGCCAGTTGTCACGGTCGTCCACGTTCCCGAGGGCCGCGGCAATCCCGCCCTCGGCCATCACGGTGTGGGCCTTCCCGAGTAGGGACTTACACACGACTCCTACCCGGACCCCTGCCGCGGAGGCCGCGATCGCGGCCCGGAGCCCCGCGCCACCCGCGCCGATCACCAGCACGTCGTACTCCTGGGTCTCGAACGCGGGGCTCAGAGAATCCTCCAGTCCGTCCACACGCCCATCGCGCATAGCCGGACGTACAGATCGGAAAAGGCGACCCAGCAGAGGCTCATCCAGGCCCAGAGCATGTGCCGACGGTTGAGGCAGGACACGCAGGCGTAGGTGGCGCGCCGCACCGGCCGGCCGGCGAGTTGGTCGAGCGCCCCCCCGGCAAGGTGGCGCAGGGAGTGGCAGCCCAGGGTGTAGCCGCCGAGTAGGACGACGTTGGTGGCGAGCACGAGCGTGCCGACGCCCACGCCGAGGGAGCTCGAGCCCTTGGCGGGGTCGGTGAACCACAGGGCGCGCCACACGTCATAGGACAGGAAGCAGAGGAAGAGCAGCGCGAGGTAGAGGAAGTAGCGATGCGCGTTCTGCAGGATCAGCGGGAACGCATGTTCGCCGCGGTAGTGAGTGCGCGGTTCACCGACGGCGCAGGCGGGCGGGTCCGCCCAGAAGGCCTTGTAGTAGGCGCCGCGGTAATAGTAGCAGGTGAGGCGGAATCCCCCCGGGGCCCAGAGAATGAGGAAGGCGGGAGACCAGGGGAGCCACCTCGGCCACCACGCTGGCTCCGGCCCGAACCAGCTGTGCGCGGAAGCGCCAAAGAGCTCGGGAGAGTAGAGCGGCGACAGATACGGCCCAAAGTGATAGTACCGGCCCTGGAACGCGGCCCACGTAGCGTAGACGATGAACGACCCCAGGACGCAGAACACGACGAGCGGTTGGAGCCACCACGCGTCCCGGCGCGCGGTTACGGCGAAGCTGGTCATTGGGGGCCCAGCGATCGAGTCGGCTGAAGAATAGGTCGCGACTAGCACCTCACGCAAACCGCGGGTTCACGCCTCATGGCCCGCCGCGAGTCGAGAAGGGCTGCCGGATGGCGTACATTTCGTCCATGCGGGCATCCGTGCGGGGCGCTACGAGGGTGCGGCCACGCGCCAAGGCGCTGCCGATCGACCCCCCGGTTGAGCCGATGCTCGCCAAGCTTGCCGAGGCCCTCCCCACCGGCGACGACTACCTGTACGAGCCCAAGTGGGACGGCTTTCGTGCGATCGTGTTTCGCGGTCGCGCCGACGTGTTCATCCAGAGCCGCGACCTGAAACCCCTCGATCGCTATTTCCCGGAGCTCCACGCGGCCTTCGCTGAGCAGCTGCCGTCCGGGTGCATCGTCGATGGTGAGATCGTGATCGCGACGCCGCACGGCCTCGACTTCGACGCGCTGCAGATGCGATTGCACCCCGCTGCATCGCGGGTCGCGAAACTCGCGCAAGCGACGCCGGCTTCGTTCGTGGCGTTCGATGCCCTGGCCGCCGACGGTCGCAGCGCGATCGCGGCACCCCAACGCGAACGGCGCGCCCTGCTCGAGCGATTGTGCGCGAAAGTGAGGCCGCCTCTCTACCTGACCCCGGTGACGAGCGACCGCGCGATCGCTGCGCGGTGGCTCAAGCACTTCGAGGGTGCCGGGTTAGACGGCGTCATGGCCAAGCCGAGCGGTGCCGCATATCAACCGGGGAAGCGGTCGATGATCAAGGTGAAGCACGCCCGCACGGCGGATTGCGTGGTGGCGGGCTTCCGCTGGCACAAGAGCGGGAGGGATGCAGTGGGCTCGCTCTTGCTCGGTCTCTACGACAACGCCGGCGTCCTGCAGCATGTCGGCGTCACCTCGTCGTTCACGATGGCGACGCGCAAGCAGCTCGTGGAGGAGCTCGCCCCGCTCCGGAAGGATGCGCTCGCGAAGCATCCGTGGCGCGCGTGGGCGCAGACCGAGACGGCAGGAGGTCGGGTACCTGGGGCGCAGAGCCGCTGGAGTGCCGGCAAGGACCTCTCGTGGGAGCCGCTGCGCGTGGAGCGCGTGTGCGAGGTCAAGTACGACCACCTGCAGGGCGATCGCTTCCGTCACGCCGCGACGTTTCTGCGCTGGCGGCCCGATCGGAAACCTCGAGACTGCCGTTATGACCAACTCGAGGTGACGCCCGCCTACGAGCTCTCCAAGGTTTTCTCGTCGGGGTCGAGGCGTTCCTGACGTGGCCGGAGTTTCGCCGGGACGTGCTCAAGGTTGATGCGGATCCGCGTCCACGTGGTCGAGCGGCCGCGCATCCGATCGACCAGCACGTCGGCCGGCTCGAGATGAGCGGCGGCCTTGGGGTGGCGAGCCTTCCACCGTTTGAGCCCCGCGAGGGCATCCGCCTTCCGCTTCGCACGGGCGATCTCGATCAAGGGATGTGCAGTCGCCCGGGCGCGGGAGGGTTGCACCCGCGGCGGCTCGCCGACCTGTTTCTTGTAGTGGGGCGGCCATGGAGCGTCGCCCAGCCCCTCGCGTTCGTGGTGGGCGGAGAGCTCGAGGAGCGGCTCGAGTGACCCGGGAGTCTGGTCGATTCTTGCGTGCCGATCGCCGACGCGGGCGAAGCGGTTGGGCATGGTGGCGAGGGTGAAGTCCGCGGGGTCGGCGGCGTCGACCTCGTCCCACGCGAGCGGTGCGGAGACCCGCGCCTCGGGAGTGGGGCGGACCGAGTACGCCGAGGCAACCGTCCGGTCCTTCGCGTTCTGGTTGTAGTCGACGAAGACACCGTGCCGCTCCTCCTTCCACCACTTGCTGGTCGCAAGGGTGGGTGCGCGCCGCTCGACCTCGCGCGCCAGGGCCAGCGCGGCGCGCCGCACGTCGTTGAAGCCCCACCGGCGCTCGATGCGCACGAGGACGTGCAGGCCGCGACTCCCGGACGTCTTCGGCCATCCGGTGAGCCCGAAGTCGCGGAGCGTCTCATGCACCACCAGAGCGACGCGGCGCATCTGCCGCCACGGCACCCCGGGCACGGGGTCGAGGTCTACCCGCAATTCGTCGGGATGGTCGAGGTCCTCAGCGCGGACAGGGTGCGGGTGTAGCTCAAGGCACGCGAGGTTGGCGAGCCAGGCGAGCGACGCCGCGTCGCGGGGCACCACCTCTTCCGCCAGCCGCCCCGAGGGGAAGCGCAGCGTCGTGACCTCGATCCACGGCGGACGGGACTCGGGCGCCCGCTTCTGGTAGAAGAACTCGCCGGTGATCCCATTGGGGTAACGCACCAGCACGTTGGGCCGGCCGCCGGCGCCACGCAGCGCCCCGTCGGCAACGGCGATGTAATAGCGGGCGAGGTCGAGCTTGGTGTACTTGGGCTTCGGGAAGAGCACCTTCTCGGGGTTCGAGATCGCCACCTCTCGCCCAGCGACGCTGAGCAGCTCTTGCGCGCCGCGGCTCGCGTGACCCCCCGTCTCGCGCGATCTAGGGACTCGGGTCGACGGCACGCTCAACCCTCCTGCGGAACGGGGGCGACATAGGTCAGCTCGCGCCGCTCGCGCACGCAACGCAGCATGAGTGACCCGCGGCTCATGTCGCCTCGACCAATGAACTCCTGGGGAACGCGCAAGTGCGCCCCGAAGGTCTCGCGCAGCGCGGGCAGGTATTTCGGCGTCGCGATGCTGCCGAGGAGCACGGCGGCATCTCCCGGGTGGAGGCGTTCAGCGAGCAGGGCGGCATCGCGGCAGAGCGGAGCCCGGTACCGTTCATCCTCGGGATCGACCGGGACCCGAGCGATCGCCCGCAGGCCGACCAGGTCAATCCGCGCTCCGGGAGGACACAGGCCGCGCCCGGGCACAATGACGTAAATGCCGCCGCCGCAGTCGTCCGGCGGGTTCGCAAACGCGGATGCGTAGCTCAGTTTACCGCGGAAATACAGACTGCTCATGAAGGTGAAGAGCTCGCCCAGCGTCGCCCCTTCCTCTGATCGAAGTCGATGGGCCAGAGCCGAGCGACTGCTCGTGCCGACCAGGAGTCGCGCCCGCTTGCCCGCGCAGTTGGCCGGTGAGAGAAGGAAGATCAGACGAGGGACGGACACGGGATATCCTCGTCGGTGCTGGGTGGCATGCCGTCCTCTATGGCACCGCCGTGGACGAGTTTCCATCGCTGGACAACACTGGGGTTTGTACTATTTCTGGCACGAAAGCGGTGCTCAGTGATGTCGGACGCCTCACAGGAGGGACCCTTGCCCAAATCCCTGCTCGTTACCGTCAACGCGCTCTGCGCCTCGATCGTTTGGTCTCTGGTACCGTCCTCGTCCGAGGCGCAGTCCCCAGCGCCCGGCAAGCTCTCGGTGCATTGGGAGGAGCTGACGGCGGTCGACTTCCGCGACGGCGTCGCCCGTGCGCAGGGGACGTGTCTCCTACCGTTCGGCATCCTCGAGAAGCACGGACTGCACCTGCCGTTGGGCAACGATTTGCTCAACGTGCGATACGCGGCACTCAACGCAGCCCAGCAGGAATACGCCATCGTGTTCCCCGAATATTATTTCGGCCAAATTTTCGAAGCAAAGCATCAGCCCGGCACCGTGGCTTACAGCGCGCGCCTGCAGCTCGAGTTACTGCAGGAAACGACCGACGAGATGGCCCGTAATGGCTGCAAGAAGATCATCATTGTGAACGGTCACGGCGGCAACAACAGCCTGCTACCCTATTTCGCACAGGCCCAGCTCGACACGCCTCACGGTTACGTGGTTTACGTGTTGGGCTCGCGGCGGAGGGGGCAGGACGGACCGAAGCACAAGTCGAATCCCGCGACCGACATGCATGCCGGCGAGAGTGAGACATCGGTGAGCATGATCGCCCGGCCCGACCTCGTGCACCTGGATCGCGCGCCGCAGGAATCCGGTGCCGATCAGGCACGCCTGAGCTTGCCCGAAGGCGTATACACTGGGATCTGGTGGTACGCGCGTTTCCCAAACCACTATGCTGGCGACGGTGCCGCCGCGACGCGTGAACTTGGCGAGTTCGAGGCGAAGTTGTGGATCGACAGCATCGTGGAAGCGATACGCGCCGTCAAGGCTGACCAAGAGAGCCTGAGATTGCAGAGCGAGTTTTACGAGCGAAGCAAGCATCCGATGGATACGCGGCAGTAGGAGCACGACCTTCCGACGTTTGCGTACCGTTCCGGACGTTGGGACGGGTCTCCGCTGGACGAGCAGGCCGGCAGGAGTCGAACCGCCCACTGCGGTTTGGAGAACCCGGTGTGCGGCTGGAAGACGTTCCCAATCACGCGAAAAGGACATATGAAGCAGAGCGCGGATGCCCGGTTCGCCATCACGAACTGGGACGAAAAGCCCTACAGTGAGGGGCAGGATCTGCCGAGACTCACGCGAGCGAGCGTCACCAAGACCTACACCGGCGATATCGCGGGGGAAGGGAAGGTCGAATACCTCATGATGTACCGCAGCGACGGCTCGGCTAGCTTCGTCGGCCTCGAGCGGGTCGTCGGACGCATTGGCGGCAAGGTCGGTAGCTTTGTGCTCCAACGCATTGGTCTGTTCGAAGCCGGCCTGGCGAAAGAGTCCTATTCCGTCATCCCCGGCTCGGCAACTGGAGAGCTGGAGGGTCTCCTGGGCGAGGGCAGGTCGGCCGTTGGCCACGGCATGGAGCATCCGTTCATGCTGAACTATGAGTTGGCCTAACCGGTGTTGATGCCCCGAGCCCAAGCCTTCGAACGGCTCGACCTGTGCCCTGGGCGCACGTGCGACTAACGTGGCCGCTCAACTGAGCGAGTGCGAGAGGCTAAGCCCCTTCTTCATACTGGAGGATCTGTGCGGGACAAAGGGCAGGTGGGACTTGGGCGCCGCGCTTACGTAATCACGCTGGCTGCCACGCTCACGAGCCTGACACCGCGTACCGTGGACGCACAGGCGGACATTACCGTGACTGAGCACTCGTTCGACTGCATCAGGAACGGAACCAAGGTTCGCAACACCTACATCAAGAATGTGGATCCCAAACTCCTGGCTGAAGCGGTGCGGATTTTCCGCGACCGCGTGCCCAATGTCGATTATCCAGTCGGAACGTTGCTGCAACTCATCCCCACTGAGGCGATGGTCAAGCATACGCGCACGTGGCTTCCTGCGACCCACGGCTGGGAGTTCTTCGCGTTGGAGCTATCGGCCCACGGGACCAAGATCAAGGCGCGTGGAGATTCCGTAAAGAACTTCGTCGGTGTGCCCTGTTTCAGCTGCCACCAGGCGGGCGCCCGGTTCGACTTTGTGTGTGAGAAGAATCACGGGTGTGCGCCGATCCCCGTCGACGATAAGATGATCGCCGAAAGACAGCAGGCGGATCCACGCTGTTCCGGGGACGCGGCGCCTGACACCAAGAAGAGTCGCGAGTCGAAGGGGCGCGAATAACAACCCGGGTCCAGTTCAAAGGTCCATTGACAGGCGGACGCTAACCGTGTTCCGGCGCCACGCTTGACGGGGTACAGGGGTCGCGGGTTCAGTCACCGTCCTTACCCCATCTGTTAACGCTGCCGCGATACCGGCGAGGCGAGCCCTCACTCGGCCGCGGCGGCCACGCGCTCCCGCTCGATCCAGCGGGCAAATCGCTCGAGCAGCGCCGCGAGAACGCCCCGCGTGGCCTCGTGCGTCAGCCGCAGCCCCGTGGCATCGAATCGCTCGTGTGCTCGTGCCACCAGGAGCTCAGGCGGTGGCAGGGTGCGCGCATGCACGTGGCCCAGCAGTTGGCGCAAATGAAGCTGCGCACGTGCAGTCCCGACCTGGCCGGGCGACGCCCCCATCAGCGCGACCGGTTTGCGCGTCAGCGGCGCGTTGCCAGGAAGCCGCGAGGCCCAGTCGATCGCATTCGTGAGCACTCCGGGGATGCCATCGTTGTATTCGGGGGTGGCAATTAGAAGACCGTCGGCCGCGCGAATCGCCGATTTGAACTCGACAACCACAGCCGGATCGCCCTCGGCCTCGACGTCAGCGTTGTAGAAGGGTAGGTCGCCGATCTCGATCACCGAGATGGTCATCCGCCCGGGCACGAGCTCGGCGGCTGCGGCGAGCAGCGCGCGATTATAGGAGTCTCGCCGCAGGCTCCCGGCGAAAGCAACGACGCGATACATGTCGCTCGCCGCCTGCTCAACCATGGCGATTCCCCACCCGTAGGAGTGCCAGAGCTTGGCTGCACGCCAGGCAGGCTTCGAGGTGTTCGGCGATCATGAGCATATCGCGGCGCGGCAATGCTTCGACGACATACCGCTCCAGGCGTACTAGCGTCAGCTCGCACGTCCAGCCTGCCGGGTATTCCGTCACCCGGGCCACTCGGCGAGGACAGCCAACTCGTCTCGTTTCCTGAACCGCTCGTTCCTGGACATTGCGATAAAGGTCGTACGACTCCGTCGTGAGGACAACTCATCCCACTCGGAACTTGGCGAGCCGAAATTCTATGACGCGGGCAGGATTTCTTACGTCGCCGCGCCCGCTGGGCTGGCCCGCTGAGTGCGCCGGGCCGAGGGCGGGCTTAGGCGCCTCTGGCATGTGCGAGCGACGCCGTTCGTGAGCGGTTGTGACACCTAGCGACA
>DATLKW010000071.1:0-5519 GCA_035538175.1 Gemmatimonadales bacterium
GCCGTCCCGACGCCCCCCTTCATGGCCCGGCGCGGGCCGAGGGCCTTTCCCACCGTCGCTCCCGTGCCAGCGCCAACGGTGCCCTCGGCGACCTCGGCCGAGGCAGCGCCGCATGCCCGGTAGCCGTCCTCCGCCGTCGGCCAGCGGTCCGCTTTCCCCCCGGGCGCCAGGTCGAAGTCGAAGATCACGGCCGTGGGGACGATCGGGACGATCCCCGCTGCTCCAACCGGGAGGCCGCGCCCCCGTTCTTTCAGCCAGCGCATGACGCCGTCGGCCGCGCCAAGGCCGTAGGCCGACCCGCCCGTCAAGAGGATGGCGTCGATGTGACCCACGACGTGCCGGGGATCGAGCGCATCAAGCTCGCGGGTTCCGGTGGCGCGACCGCGCACCGCGCCCGCGGCGCGCATCCCGCCCGGGGGCGCGAGCACCACGCTGCACCCCGTCGCGCGCGCGAGGTCGGTCCAGTAACCGACGCTGAGACCCTGGACGGCGGTGATGCTCGAAGAACTGGACGACGACATCGGTGCGCGAAGATACACGCGGTCGCCGGAGTTGTGGAGGGGACGCGGGAGCGATCAGGCGAGAGCATCGGCGACGCGAGGCCCGCGCCCCGGCCGGACGAACGCATGCGCCCGTGATCGCGGGCGGGCGGACGCCGGGACCCTCGGGCCGCCGACCTAGAACTCGAGCTTGCTCAGGAAGTCGTGATCCTTGCGGGCGCTGCCGAGCGGGTCGCGCACCCCTTCTTGCTCGACGTAGCAGGGCTTCTGGTCGAGGTCCGGGACGGCGGCCAGCAGGCGCCGGAAGTCCACGGTGCCAGCCCCGAGCTCGGTGTCGTGCGAGCGATCGGGGACCACGTCCTTCAGGTGGAAGCTCCAGTAGCGGTCGCGGTAGCGCGCGAGATAGGTCAGCGGGTCGCCGCCGCCCATGACCAGGTTGCCCACGTCGAGCTGGAGGCGGACGACGCTCGGGTCGGTGCGTTCGACGAACACGTCGTAGGGCACCTGGCCGTCGATCGGCGTCATATGGTCGGGCTCGTTGTGGAAGGCGAGCCAGATTCCGGCGCGGCGCGCGACGGCCCCGGCGGCATTGAAGCGGTCGGCCCATTCTCGCCAGTCATCGAGCGAGCGCGCGGAGTCGGGAGTGAAGGACGGCACGATGAGGTAATCGTGTCCCAAGCGATGGGCGATGGCGAGGCTCCGCTCCCACCCGACGAAGAGGATCGTGGGGGAGACGTGTGCCGACGGGGCGTGGAGACCTTCGCGATCGAGCGTCGCGCGGACCTGCTCGGGCGTGCGGCCGAAGTTCCCGAACCCCCACAGGAGCTCGACGTCCGTGTAGCCCATGGCGCGCACCGCCGCGAGCGTGCGCTCGGGGTCCTTACGCATGGCGTCCCGGACGGAATAGAGCTCAAGGCCGATGCGGGACAGTCGACCCACGCGCGGGGCGCGGCGCGGCGCCGCGGCGCCGCCTGCGACGGCGGCGGCGAGGCTCTCGACGAAGGCGCGGCGGTGCACGGCCTGAAGCTACTCCGCTTTCGTTCGCTCCGTAACCCGCCGCGCCCGCGCGCGGGCCCCGCGGCCCGCGCCCCGAGCTTGACCGTGGGGGGAGGGTACATACGTTAGCGCATGCCCAACGCCCAGCCGCAGGACGCCCCGACCACGGTGCTCGTCGTCGACGACGAAGAGGGCATTCGTCAGGCGCTCGATCGTTTCCTGACGCGGCTCGGCTACCGCGTGCTGCAGGCGGGGAGCGCTGCGGAGGCCCTGGAACGTCAAGCCGCGGAGCAGCCCCACGTGCTCCTCTCCGACATCCGCATGCCGAGCATGAGCGGCGTGGAACTCGTGCCGAAGGCGCTCGCCGCCGACTCGGACCTCGCCATCATCATGCTCACCGCGATCGACGAACCGCGCACGGCGATCGAGTGCATGAAGCTCGGCGCCTACGACTACTTGATCAAGCCGGTGGACTTAGACGAGCTCGAGATGTCGCTGCAGGGCGCGCTGCGGCTGCGGCAGCTCGAGATCGAGCGGCGCCAACTCGAGCAGTGGCTGGCGCGAGAGGTCGCGGTGCGGACGCGCGATCTGGAGGAGCGGACGACGGTGGTGGAGGACGTCGCGCTCGCAGCGCTGGCGGCCGCGACGGACTGGCCGGGGTCAACCGACGCCGTGGAGAAGCTCGCGAAGGAGCTCGGCACGTCGCCCGATGACGTCCAGCGCGAGATCCGCCGGCGGCGCGACGCCGGGGCTTAGGCCTGTTTCGCGGCCTGGGCTTTCGCCTCGCATGCCTTGCAGCGGGTAACGCCGCGGAACGAGCAGATCAGACAAATGAAGGTCCCGCAGTCCGCGCACGGGTACCCCTCGGAGGCGCGCTCCTCGTTGCCGCAGGAACGGCAGGTCATCCCGTCGTGTTCGAGCAGCTTCGGCTTTTCGACCATGCGTCACGTTCCCCTCTCGTTACGGTCCAACCCGTACACCTTAATCTTATTGATCAGCGTCGCGCGGGAAATGCCGAGTTCGAGCGCGGCCCGCGTGCGGTTTCCGCCGTGGAACTTGAGCGTGCGCTCGATGTGCACGCGCTCCACGTCGGCGAGCGCCTGGGGCTGGTGGCGGCGGTCGGAGCCCCCGCCCCTGCGCAGGTCGGGGGGCAGGTGCTCGACGCCGAGCTGGGGCGCGCCGCGGGCGAGGATCATCGCCCGCTCGATCACGTTGCGCATTTCCCGCACGTTGCCGGGCCAGGGCGCCGTGAGTAGCCGGTCGAGCGCCTCGGCGCTGCAGGCGCTCGGGCACCCCGGCATCTGCGGGGCGAACTCGGCGAGGATCCGGGTGAGGAGCGTGAGCCGATCATCGCGCGAGCGCTCGTGCACCGACGGGATGTGGAGCGGCATCACGCTCAGGCGGTAGTAGAGGTCCTCCCGAAACCGTCCCGCCTGCACGTCGGCGACGAGATCGCGGTTCGTGGCGGCGACCAAGCGTGCGTCCACCGTGATCTCCCGCGTGCCGCCCAGCCGGCGGAAGGTCTTGGTCTCGAGCACCTTGAGCAGCTTTGGCTGGAGCTCGCTCGCCAGATCCCCGATTTCGTCCAGGAAGATGGTGCCGCGGTCGGCGAGCTCGAACAGGCCTTGGCGGCGTTCCTTCGCATCGGTGAAGGCGCCGCGCTCATGCCCGAAGAGCTCCGACTCGAGGAACGTGGCCGAGAGGCCGCCGCAGTTGACCTCGACGAAGGGGCCGCCCTGGCGCGGGGAGAGATGGTGGATGACGCGCGCGACCCAACCCTTGCCGGTGCCGCTCTCCCCTGTGAGGAGCACCGTCGAGCGCTCGCTCGCGGCGAGGAGCTCGATCTGCCGGCCCAGCTCCCGCATCGTGGGCGACACCCCGAGCGACTCGAGGCCTTCGTGTTCGTGCCCCCGCGCGCGCAGGAGCGTGTTCTGGCGCACGAGGCGGATTTTCTCGGACACCCGCGCTGCGGCCGCGACGAGGTGGTTCATGTCCACGGGCTTGGTGAGAAAGTGGTCCGCGCCGAGTTGCATCGCGCGCACGGCGGTGTCGATGTCGCCCTGCCCCGTCAAGAGAATGACCGACCCCCCGTCGGAGCGGAGGCGCTCGAGCACCTCGAGCCCGCCGACGTCGGGAAGATGGAGATCGAGAATCACGACGTCCGGCCGGAGCCGTTGGAAGGCGGTGACGCCCTCTTCGCCGGTCGCGGCCCGGCCGACCTCGTAGCCGATCTTGTCGAAGTAGTCCCCCACCGCCCGCAGGACGTCGGGATCGTCGTCGATCAACAGCACGCTGTCAGCCATGCCGGGACGCCACGGGAGCGGTGCGCGGGTCGACGATCACCCGCAGGGCTCCGGCGAGGAGCCGGGCCTCGAAGGGAGCGTCGCCAGCGGGCTCCCCGTCGAGCTGCATCGGTGGCGCCGGCCCTTCGAGCGCCTCCACGCGGACCGCGCGGCCGCGTGCGAACCAGAGCCGGCGGGCGCCGTTGGTCGGTCGCCGCAGCAGTTCTACGAAGGCGCTCAGACTCTGGAGCGCGCCCTCCGCGCGGAGCACGAGGATGTCGAGCCAACCGTCATCCGGCGCGACGTCGGCCCGGAGCCGGAGGAACGGTGGGACGAGTTCTCCGCAGTTCGCCACGAGCACCATGGCGGCGGGCATGTCGCGCGCCACGCCATCCACCGTCACCCGGTGGAGCGGGCTCGTGACGTCGGGGAGCGCGCGGAGGGCGTGCATCACGTAGGCCGCCATCTTCCAGCGCTGCTTCTCGTGGGCCCTGGTGCGGGCCATCAGCCGCGCGTCGAAGCCCGTGCCCCCGCAGACGGCGAAGTAGTGCGTCCCGTCGGCCCGCTCGACGGCGCCTAAGTCGATCGTCGCTGTGTGCCGCTCGAGGATGACGCGGGCGGCCCGCGCGGCGTTCCAGGGCAGGCGCAAATTGCCGGCGAGCAGATTCCCCGTGCCCCCCGGGACGATCCCGACCGGGAGGCCGCCGTCTACCGCGCCGGCCGCGAGCTCCATCGCGGTCCCATCGCCGCCGTAGCACACGAGGACGTCGAAGCCCTGGCCGATCGCCTCCCGCGCGAACCGGCGCGCGTCGCCGGGCCGAGCGGTGGCCCGCACCTCCACCGCCCAGCCCCCGCGGCGCAACGTGTCGCGAACGGCCGTTACGGCGCGCGCGTCGGTGCGGGCGGCGGCCGGATTGGCGACGAGGAGGGCCCGCGTCATGCTTAGTAGCGCCGCTCCCAGAAGAGGTCGAGCCCGACCTGTCGGGGCACGTACGTGCTCAAGTTTGGGTTGAGCGGATCGCACAGCAGTATCGGCTCGAAGCTCGCTTCCGTGCGCCATTCTGGGCTGACCCGGAATTGCAGCGAGATGCCCGGGGTGCGCGGGCTGACGCCGCAGAACCCGGCGTTCACGACGAGGAACGTCTTGGGTCCGAGCTGGCGCCCGACGGCGAGCTGCAGGCCGAGCGGGGAACCGCTCTGCCCCACGGCGGTCGACACGGCCGGCCGGATCTCGACGTAGTCGACCGGCACTCCGCCCGACACGATCGTCTGCTCGATCTCACCCGAGAGGAGCGAGAGGGCACTCTGGACCGCGGCCCGCGGGTCCGCGAACACGGCTTGATCGCCCCCCAGGTCCACGCTGCGCTTGCCGAAAAGGAGGTAGGAAATGAGCTCCGTTTGTGACAAGTCCTGTTGCTTCTCGGCCTCGAGCGTCACCTTGGGTACGAGGAGCGTCCCCGTGATGTGCGCGACCACCGTGACGTCCTCGGTGGAGATGGGGTCGCCGGCGATCGGCACGGGATGGACGATGTGTTTCGCTTGAATGTCGAGGGCGGCGTCCTGGTCGGGCGTGCCGAAGTAATGCACCGTTCCCTGGGCCACGAGGAACTCGCGCGACACGGGTCCCACCTTGAGCCGGTACGTGCCGCGCACGGCCTGCAGGGTGCCATTGATGAGGTACTGGTTGCGCCGCTTCGTCAGGTGCACGGCGCCTGCGAGCTGGATGTTGGCCTCGTTCGAG
>DATLKW010000072.1:0-13301 GCA_035538175.1 Gemmatimonadales bacterium
CTACGGCGCGGCTGCGGGCGCCGCGCTCGGGCGAGTGGTCCACGCCGAGTCCTGGATCCTGGGTGGCGCCGTGATCTTGGGGACGGCCGTCCAGATGCTCGCGCCGCGTGCCGTCGAGGGGCTCCAGTCCCTGCGGGCGACGGTCCTCGGGGGCCGCTAGCGACATGGGCCTGAAGATCGTGCAGGTGGATGCGTTCACGGACCGCCCCTTCCACGGGAACCCGGCGGCCGTGTGCGTGCTCCCCCAGCCGCGTGAGGACGCCTGGATGCAGGACGTCGCGCGAGAGATGAACCTCGCCGAGACGGCGTTCCTCCTCGCCGAGGACGGGGGGTTCCGGCTGCGCTGGTTCACGCCCACGATCGAGGTCGCGTTGTGCGGACACGCGACCCTCGCGAGCGCCCATGTGCTCTGGGAGGACGGCCATCTCGCTGCCGACCGGGAGGCCCGCTTCCATACCCGGAGCGGGTTGCTCCGGGCGGAGCGCGCGGGCGACTGGATCGAGCTTGATTTCCCGGCCACGCCGGCGACCGTCGTCCCAGTGCCCTCGGAGCTCGCCGCGGCGCTGTGCGTGACGCCGCGCTGGGTGGGTCGCAGCGCGTTCGACTACTTGGTCGAGGTTGAGTCTGAGGACGTGGTGCGGAATCTGGCGCCCGATCTCGCGGGGTTTGAGCCCCTGGACGCCCGCGGGGTGATCGTCACGAGCCGTTCCACCGGCGCGGGCTACGACTTCGTCTCGCGCTTCTTCGCGCCCCGAGTGGGCGTGCCTGAGGATCCGGTCACCGGCTCCGCGCACTGTGCGCTGGCTCCGTTCTGGAGCGAACGGCTGCGGCGGGCTGAACTCACGGGATACCAGGCGTCCGCGCGCGGTGGCGTGGTCCGGGTCCGCGTCGCGGGCGAGCGCGTGGTGCTCGCCGGCCAGGCGGTGACCGTGCTGCGCGGGGAGCTCGTCGTGTGAGTGCCGTCGCCTTCACCTTTCGCGGGCCGTCGGCTCAGGCCGCTGCGCGACTCGAGGCGGCGATCGATGCGCGGGGATGGAACGCCCCCGGGTTGGACGGGTGGGTGCGGGGCGGCGGGGTGGTGCTTTACTACCGCGATACCGCCAAGTACCGCGCTTTGTTTCGGCGGACCTTCGTCGGCCGATTGCGCGAGCGCGCGGGCGCGACCGTCCTGGAGGGTCGATTCGGGCTGACGTGGCTCGCGCGGCTGCTGTTCGCGGTGTGGCTCGCCCCGGCGGCCGTCGCGATCGTCCTGGCGCTCGTACCGACCCGACTCCAACCCGAGACGACCGCCGCGCAGATCGTCCTCGTGCTCCTCGGCCTCCTGCTCGGCGTGCTGGTGATCGGCCGCTTCGCGCTCGAATGGTGGGGCCGACCGGGCGACGCGGCCGCCATCACGCAGGCCATCCACACCGCGCTCGAGACGAAGAGCTGACGCCAACCGGCGGCTAGCCAGATCCCGCCGCGGCCCCCTATCCTTGGGGCCATGACGACCGCCACCCCTCCCGCGACGGTGCGACAGCACCGCCTCACGGGGTATCTGTTCGGGCTCGCCGCCGGTGCCATCTGGGGGACGACGGGCCCGCTGTCCACGGCGCTGTATCGGGCGGGTGAGGCGATCACCGGGATCGGGTTTTGGCGGCTCGTGATCGGGCTCGCGGGTTTCCTCGCCTACGGCCTCGTCCAGCCGCGGCTGTTCCGTATCGAGCGCCGCGCCTGGCTCCTGGTGGGGCTCGGCGGGGGAGCGCTGGTGGCGCTGTTCGAGGTGGCGTACCAGTTCGGGATCGCGGGAACGGGCGTCGCCGGCGCGGCGGCGCTCCTCTACATCGCGCCCGTGCTCGTCGCGATCCTCGCCAAACCCCTGCTCGGCGAACGCCTCACCGCCCTGCGCGTCGGACTCGCCGTCCTCGTGATGGCCGGCGCCGCGCTCACGGTGCGCGGCGGCAGCCACGACACAGCGGCGGCGATCCCGCTCCCGAGCCTCGTCGCCGGGGTCGCGGGCGGGCTCCTCGCCATGCTGTCCTTCGCCGGCACGACGCTCCTCGCGCGCTACGCCGTGCCGCGCTACGGCGCCGTGCAGGTGCTGTTCCTCGAGATCGTGGGTGGAGTCGCCGTGCTCGCGGTCATCCTGCCGCTCAGTGGACACCCGCCCCTGCCCCCGCACAGTGGAGGCGCCTGGACCTACGTGCTCCTCCTCTCGCTCGGGACGGTGCTCGCGGCCAATTTCTGCTTCTTCGCCGCGGTTCGACGGATTGACGCCGCCCTCACCTCCGTCGCGGCGACGATCGAGCCGGTGGTGGGTGCCCTGCTGGCGTTCGCGTTGTTCGGGCAGCGGCTCGCGGCGCTCGGGTGGCTCGGGCTCGCGCTTGTCGTGAGCGGAGTGGCCGCGAGCTATCTCTCAGAAGCCCAGCAACCCGCCTGAGGGGCGCCGGCGGGCGCGGGGGGATCGCGGA
This sequence comes from Gemmatimonadales bacterium, assembly GCA_035538175.1. Taxonomy (GTDB): domain Bacteria; phylum Gemmatimonadota; class Gemmatimonadetes; order Gemmatimonadales; family GWC2-71-9; genus AG41. The sequence continues at coordinate 2,451 of DATLKW010000072.1, forward strand.
ACCGACCGGCGGGGAGAGGGAGGCGGGCATTCGCGGGCGAGGCGGGGGTCGCCCGGCCCCGCCTACTTAGCGGTGCACCGCGTCGTCGGGCCGACGCGTCCCGCGATTCATGACGAGTTCCAGGACGATCAGGAACACGCCACCCCAAACGATGCCCGGCAGCTCGCTCAGATCGCGCCCGTAGTGAAACCAGAGCCAGCGACCCGCCACGTAGCTCCACAACCCCCCCGCAAACCACCCCGCGGCGCGCACGATGCGCCCCGCGCCTTCGCGGATGCCCGGCAGGGCGAGCAGCAGGCGGTCGGTGTACTGCCCGAAGAACGTGAAGCAGAACGCCACGCTGAAGGCGTCGACGTAGTCCATGACGACGGATCCGTGGCGGGGGAAGACGAGCAGGAACACGACGCCCAGCGCGAGCGCCCAGAGCGTGCTGCGGATGACGGTCGCCCAAAACGAGTCGCTCACCGCGTGGCTCCGAGCGGCGGCTCGCGCTGCAGGTACTGGTCGAGCCAATCGAGGACGGTGCCCCACCACAGTCGCCGGTTCCGCGGTTTCGTCACCCAATGGCCCTCGTCGGGGAAATAGAGGAACTTGGCGGGCACCCCGAGCACTTTGGCCGCCGTGAACGCCTGGTACCCTTCCGAGAGATCGACCCGGTAGTCGAGCTGGGAGTGGACGATGAGGATCGGCGTCCGCCAGTTACGCACGAAGTTCAAGGGGGACCACTTCTCGTACAGCGCCCGGTTGGCGTAGACCGTGCCGCCGAACTCCCAATCCACGAACCAGAGCTCCTCGGTCGTCCCGGCCATGCTCGTCGGATTGAAGACGCCGTCGTGGGCCACCAGGGCCTTGAAGCGATTCGTATGGCCGGCGATCCAGTAGATCATGTAGCCGCCGTACGACGCCCCCGCCGCGCCCACGCGCGTCGAATCGACGTAGGGGAGCCGCGCCACGACGTCGAGCCCTTTCATAAGATCCTCGTACGGCGCGTCCCCCCAATGCTGCGACACGGCGTCCGTGAACGTCTGCCCGTAACCGGTCGAGCCGTGGCGGTTCACGGCGGCCAGTACGTAGCCCCGCGCGGCGAATACCTGATAATTCCATCGCGCATGCCAGAGGTCGAGCCACGCCGTCTGGGGGCCGCCGTGCAGCAGGTACACGAGGGGATAGCGCTTCGCCGGATCGAAGCCCGGCGGCTTGAGGATCCAGCCGTAGACCGAATCGCCGAGGGCCCCGCGGAACCCGAACTCCTCGAGCGGGCGGAGCTCGACCGCCGCCACGCTCGAGTCGGAGTGGTGCGATAAGGGTCGATCGCCTACCCATACCTCGGCTGGGTGCGTGGCGCTCTGGCGGAGGAAGACGAGCGTTTTGTCGTCGGGAAGAACGCTCGGTGCCGTATTGACGCCGCCCGAGACGACGACGCTGTGGCGGAACGAGGGCACGTCGATGCGGTGGATGTTCTCCCGGCCGTGCTCCTCCACCACGGCGTACAGGCACTTCGCATCGGGACACCACGTGTAGGAGCCGACCGACAGGGTCCAGCTGGTCGTGGCGTCGACCGGCTGCCCCTCGGTCCGTCCCCTCGTCCGCGGCAGGAGGAGCAGGCGCTGGCGGTCCGCCTCGAAGCCCGGCCGCGCCATCGACAAGTAGGCGAGCCACTGCCCGTCGGGTGAATAGCGTGGTGTGTTGTCCGCCCCCCGGTTCGCGGCGGTGAGGGGGCGCAGGGTCCCGTCGCGCTCGATCGCGTAGAGATCGACGTTGGTGTTGTCGGCGACCGTCGAGTCGTTGTGGAGCGCGACGGCGATTTCACGCCCGTCCGGCGCCACCGCGACGTCGCCGTCACCCTCGGTGGCGATCGTGGGCACGTCGTGGTCGACGCGCGTGAGGTCCTGCGCGCTCCCGTCGGCGAGCGACACGCGGAAGACGTGCTGCCGTCGTCCGGCCCGCCACTCGTTCCAGTGACGCCAGAAGAGCCCGGTCCAGAGGCGGGCCTCGGTGGGGTAATCGCCGTTCCGGCGGTCGATCTCCTGTTCCGCCGGCCACTTGACATCGCTCGTCACGAGGAGGCCGGAGCCGTCGGGCAGCCAGACGGGCGCCTCGACCCCATCAGGCAGGCTCGTGACGCGGCGCGCCTCCCCGCCCGCCACAGGCAGCAGCCACACTTGTGCGCCGGCCTCCCGGGTTGAGACGAAGGCGAGGCTGCGCCCGTCGGGCGACCAGCGGGGCTGGCGGTCCGACCCCGGCCCCGAGGTGAGCGGCCGCGACGCGCCGGTGGCCAGGTCCGCGAGCCAGATGCGGCTGATCCCCCGGTTCTCTTTGAGGGAGGCGCGCGTGACCGTGTATGCGACCCATTTCCCGTCCGGCGACAGCTGCGGGTCGCCCACGGACGGGATGGCGAGGTAGTCCTCGATCGTGAGCACGCGGCGCTGGGCGGCAAGGCCGCGGGCGGAACCGACGGCAGCGGCCAGCGGGAGCGTCCAGACCCACCAGTGTCGATTCATGGGGCACCGTCCTCTTGTGGGCTCGCGCAGCGGTCCCCAGCGGGCCCGCGCCCTAGTACTCGGGATGCGTGAGGATGGCCTGTACGAGCTCGTCGAACACCCGCGACTCGGGGCTCACGACGCCTGCGGCGTCCGTGCGGACATGCCAAGCGCAGAGCTCGTTGAGGGCGGTGGCCTCCTCGTAGGTGAGCCGGAGCAGGTAGCCGTCGCCCGTGCGTGACGCGCCGTCGAGCACCTTCGCCAGCACGTCGGGCAGGTGGCGCGCGCCGCGGACGGCGTCGTACTGCTCCCGGCTAACCCGGAGATCCATCGCGTCCCTTGCTTTGGCGAGTCGCGGGCGAAATCTTCTCCCGGCGCCCGTTTCCCGCAAGGAACCGCCATGCCGCGCACCGAGTTCGTTGCCACCGGGTACCACGTTCCCGAGCGGGTCGTCACCAACGACGATCTCTCGCGGCTGATGGACACGTCCGACGAATGGATCGTGCAGCGCTCAGGCATTCGTGAGCGGCATTGGGTGTCCCCCGGCGAGACCGGCGTCTCGCTGGCGCGCGAGGCGGCGTGCCGCGCGCTCGCGAGCGCCGCGCTGCGTCCGACGGACCTCGATTGCATCGTGTACTGCACCTGCACACCCGATCATTTCGAGCCGGGGAACGGCGTCTTTCTGGCACGCGAGCTGGGGCTCAACGGCGTGCCCGCGATCGACGTGCGCAACCAGTGCGCTGGCTTTCTCTACGGGCTGTCGGTGGCCGACGCGTGGATCCGCACGGGGCAGTACGCGCGGATCCTCCTCGTGGGCGCGGAGGTGCATTCGCGGGGCCTCGACAAGACCACCCGGGGGCGGGACACGGCGGTCCTGTTCGGCGACGGCGCCGGCGTGGTGATCCTCGGGCCCACCGACGACCCGCAGCGCGGCCTGCTCTCGACGCACTTGTATGCCGACGGCCGGCATGCCGAGAAGCTCTGGGTCGACGCGCCGGGCTTGGCACACGACCCCTTCATCAGCGAGGAGCTGATTCGCGAGGGACGGCACCGCGCCGTCATGGACGGCCGCGAGGTCTTCAAATTCGCATCCGTCCTCATGCCCCAGGCCGTGGCCACCGCGCTCGCGACGCACGGCCTGACGCCGGCGGACGTCAGGCTGCTCGTGCCGCATCAGGCGAACCTGCGGATCATCGAGATGGTGCAGAAGGCGACGGGCCTACGGGACGATCAGGTGTACGTCAACATCCAGAAATACGGCAACACCACCGCCGCCTCGATCCCGATCGCCCTCCACGAAGCGGTGGGCGCGGGGCGCCTCGCGCGCGGCGACCTCCTCATCCTGACCGCGTTCGGCTCGGGGTTCACGTGGGCGAGCGCGGCGATCCGGTGGTAGCCGCCGCGCCGAGCGCCGGGGCTCAGAGCGAGGGGAAACTCGTCTCCGGTCCGTCGCGTAGGGTGCACGACGAGGGGAGGGCGATATGGTCGGGCTATTGATCGGGGTCGCCGCGTTGGCCGGTGGCTTCGTGGCGGCGCGGAACTTTGTGCGGCGGCGGTTGCGCTTCGTTGGAGCGGTGCAACGACCCGCGGCACCTCTGGTGGCAGGGCTGGCGGCAACCGCAGTGGCGCTGCCGGTCGCCGTGCTCCCGCTGGTAACCGTCGCGACGGCTGTGGCGTTCGGAGTCGGGGTCGCGGGGGGGGTCGCGAGCGGGCGGCGCCCGCCGCCGCCCTCCCCCTAGCCGACGCGCAGCCCGGGCTCCGACGCCGCGATCTCTGGGCTGCCGGCGACCGCTCGGAGGGCGCGCACCGCGTCCTTCGCAAACGTCTTCCCGGCCCCCTTCTCCACCTCCTCCAGCGCGCTCCACTTGGGAAACGCCGCCCGAACGGGCGTGGCCATCTGCAGCGTCTCGAAGGCGTCCGCCACGGCGAGGATCTTCACGGGCAGGGGGAGCGGCAGCGACTCGATGTCCCAGTCCTCGCCGACGATCTCGTAATAATGACCGTATTCGCCGATGATCTGTGCGGCGCCGCGCATCGCGCGCGCCACGGCGACGGACGAGTCGGTGACGGAGCGCGACAAGAGACGCAGGAGCCGTTGGTCGCGCGTGCCCACTTCATGCAGGAGGGCGGCGACCCGGAGGTTCTCGATGTCCTCCTCGGGGAGCTTCAGTTCCCGCCCGATGGCCGCCGCCACGCTCGCCACGCGATTCGAGTGTCCCTGCTGGTTGCGCTCGGCGGACTCGATGTGGTAGGTCAGCAGTTCGAGCGTCGCCAGGTACGCGTTCTTCACCTCAGCCAGTCTGGCCTGGCGCTGCTCGGCGAGCCCCCCGACGACGTACCCGGTGAGGATGAGGAATCCGCCCCAGGGGACCAAGTTCAGCAGCGCGTCGGGGTACAAGCCGGGGAGCATGTCGAGGCCCTGCACGTCCTGCCAAAAGAGCACGAGGCCGACGACGAACACTCCGGCCGTTACGGCGAAGCGCCGGCCCCCGTAGAAGCCCGCCAGGATCATGGGGAGGTAGTAGAAGCTGAGAAACGCGAGTTTCTGCTCGACGAGGTTGTGGATCGCGAGCATCGCAAGCACGAGCAGCAAAACGAAGACCTGCTCGAAATACCGAAAGAAGAACAGCTTCGCGCGCTCCAGCGGACGCGGTTGAGGCACGAGCGAACCTCGATGCTGAACGGTGTCGGATGGGGCGTGGAACCCAAAGTGCGGTAGCGGGCTCGCTGGCGCAATAGCGGGGCGCCGCTCCCAGCGTGAAATCGCTGGGCTCGGGCGTGCGTGGGGACGCTCGCGGGACTGGACGACGCGCCTGCCTCAGTGCTGGGCGCCGGGTTCCGTCGGCCCCGGTGCGCTACCCGCGGTCGGTTCGTAGCCCCGGCATTCGAGCACCGGCAGGGGCGGATAGCGGGGGAAGGTCGGATCGGTGTCGGCGCGGCCGCAGCGATAGAAGGTCGAGCCGCGGCGACTGCTCACCACGTGTACCCAGCGGCAGCCGAGACACAGGCCAACGGCGTCGCTATCGGTCATCCGCGGCTCAATATCGCCGCGGCCGCAACCGCTTGCTATGGCGTTTTGACCACGCCGTTCCCCATTTTGAGTCCATGGTCGGTGATGCCCCCTCGCCCCCTCCCGAGGGCCAGCCGCGGCTTGCCGACGGGCAGCTCGAGAGGGCGCGCTCACTGCTCGCGCTGCTGCAGGAGCTCTCCGACCGGCTGACCGCCGCCAGCGACGACCGCGAGGCCCTCGAGCTGTTGGGGCGCGAAACGCACAACGCGGTCGAAGCGGTCGCGGCGTATGGGTTCGCGGCGGCGGCGCGCTTTGCCGCCGGCATGGAGGCAACGGTCAGCGAATGGCGCGCCCGACCTGACGACCCGGAGGTGGACCGCGGCTCGCTCGCCCATTGGTTCGTGCGACGGTTCGCCGAAATGCTGGGCGTCGCGTTGCCGAGCGCGCCCACGCCGCCGCCGCGGGGCCGGCCGGTGGCGCCGCAGCCAGCCCGGCCCTCCCCGACGCCGCCGTCACCCGCGATCCCCGCGCCGCGTTCTCCGTCTCCGCCGCCCGCCCCGCCGCCCCGCGGACCAGCTCCAAGCGCCTCTCCCGTCACCCACCCGTCCCCGTCCGCGCCCGGCACGCCCGACCTCCCGTGGGTCGTGCCCCCCCCGCCGAGGCGAGTGGTGGCGCCCGCTCCACCCGCTGCGCCGCCGCCGCGCGCCACGCCGCGTCCCGCCGCTGCGGGTCAAGCACCTGCGCCCGCTGCGGCGGGCGCGGAGCCCGCGTCACCCGGCGGGGCACCGAGCGACGCCCCGGGGGTGCCGCAGGTGATCTACGTGGAGGACGACGCCGCGCTCGCCGAGCTCCTCGAGTACGGGCTCAGGTTGCAGGGCTACCGCTACCAAGCGTACCACAACGGTCGCGAGGCGCTCGATGCGCTGCGTGCGCTCGATGTGCGCGGGACGCATCCACTCTTGCTGCTCGACGTCGACCTTCCCGGGCTCGACGGCTACTCGATCTTCGACGCGCTGCAGCGCGAGCGGCCCGACACCTACCGCGTCGTCTTCACCACGGTGCGCGATACGGAGGACGAGCAGCTCCGCGGGCTCGAAGCCGGGGCGCTCGACTATCTCGTGAAGCCCATCGGGTTGCGCGTCGTCCTCGAGAAGATCAAGCGGTGGGTAGGGAGGTGACGAGCACTCACCTCCTTTTCATCATCGCGCTCGCCCAGGGCGTCTTGTTCGCGGCGCTGTTCATTCTCATCCTGTTGAATCGCTGGTTCCGGGTCCGACGCAGCGCCGAGCTCAACCCGCGCCGGGCCGAGCTCGAGGCGGTGATGCAGCGCTTGGCGCTGGGGCGCGCGCGCGCCGAGGAGGTGCTCCCGCCGCTCGAGCGCGTGCCGGTCCCCGTCGCGATCGACGCGCTCGTCACCTGGTCCGCGCGGGTGCCGGGCGAGCGGTGGCAGGAGCTCGCGCGGGCGCTGCAACGGCCGTGGTGGGCCCGGCTGGTGCGCGCCAACAATCGCTCAGCGCGCTGGTGGAAGCGGCTCGAGTGTGCGCGCTTCCTCTCGGTCGCCGCGACGCAGCATGACCTCGGCCGCGTGCTCCGCCTGCTGCGGGATCGCCACCCGGCGGTGCAGATCGCCGCTGCCACGACGCTCGAGCGGCTGACGAGCCCGGTGCTCGTGACGGCCGCCCTCGACCAACTCCCGTTCCTCGGTTCGACGGTGCAAGCGTACTACGCGAGCGTGCTCAAGCACGCGCGCCCCGCCGTGCTACGGCATCTCCAGCAGCTGTTCCGACGCCTCGACGATCCCCGCTTGCCCCGGATTATCGAGTTCGCGGGCCGGCTGGAGGAGCCCATCTTGCGCGGGCCGTTCACCACCCTGGCCACCCATCCGGACCGCGAGGTGCGGACCCAGGTGGCGCGAGCCCTCGGGAAGTTTCCCCATGCCGAGTCCGTGGCTGCCCTGCGGTTCCTGGTCGACGATGAGGCGTGGCCCGTGCGCGCGCAGGCGGTGCGCTCCCTCGGGATGATCGCCGACCCGACGACGCTCGACTCGGTACGCGACGGCTTACGCGACGCGGAGTGGTGGGTCCGACTCCGCGCCGGGCTCGCGTTGACGCGCTTCGGGTCGCCGGGCCGGAATGCCCTACTCGCCACGGAGGTGGGGGGGCACGCGGAGGCCCGGGACATGGCGCGGCTCATCCTCGGTCTCTCGGATCAGGCGCTGGCGGAGTACGCTGCATGAACGCGCTCGTGCACGCGAACGACACCGCGATCCTCGTCTACTTCGTTCTCCTGAACTCGTTCTACGCGTTGCTGCTCGTGCTCTCGATCCCCGAGATCTGGGAGCAGACTCGGCTCGCGGAGGACGAGGACTTCCAGCGCCTGATGCACAGCGGCGCCCTGCCGCCGATCACCATCCTCGTGCCGGCGCACAACGAGAGTGCGACGATCGAGGCCAGTGTGACCGCGATCCTGACCCTCGAGTACCGCAACTTCGAGGTGATCGTGGTGAACGACGGCTCGAAAGACGACACGCTCGAACGGCTCCGACACGCCTTCGACCTGTACGAGGTGCCGCGCACCTATCCCGAGGCGCTCCCCACGCGCCCGCTGCGGGCCGTCTACCGCTCCCGCACGCGCACGCGGCTCCTCGTGATCGACAAGGAGAACGGGGGTAAGGCAGACTCCCTGAACGCCGCCATCAACGCAAGCCGGTTTCCGCTCGTGATCGCGGTTGACGCGGACACGCTGATCGAACCGGACGCGCTCCTGCGTCTCACCCGCCCGTTCCTGCTCACGCAGGGCATCGCGGCCGTCGGCGGCACGGTCCGCGTCGCGAACGGCTGTACGGTGAAGGACGGGCGCGTGACGGACGCCCGGGTGCCTCGCCGCTTCCTGCCGGGCGTGCAAGTGGTCGAGTACCTGCGCGCCTTCTTGTTCGGCCGCCTCGGGTGGAATCGGCTCGGCGGCAGCCTCGTCATCTCCGGCGCGTTCGGGTTGTTCCGCAAGGAGTACCTGCACGCGATCGGCGGGTATCGCACGACGAGCGTGGTGGAAGACCTCGATCTCGTCGTACGGCTGCATCGCCACCTCCGCCGGCAGCGAATCGCCTACCGCATCCCCTTCATTCCCGATCCCGTTGCGTGGACGGAAGTGCCGGAGTCAGGGCGCATTCTCTCGCGGCAGCGCGAGCGCTGGCACCGCGGGCTCCTCGCGGCCATGTGGCTGTACCGGGGGATGCTCCTGAACCCCCGCTACGGGCGCGTGGGCCTGATCGCGATGCCGTTCTTCACGTTTGGCGAGACGCTCGCGCCGTTCGTCGAGGTCGTGGGGTACGGGGTGACCGTCATCGGCCTCTCGCTCGGCGCCATCGACCTCGGGTTCGCGCTGCTCTTCGTGCTCGTGGCCTGGGGGTATTCGATGCTGCTGTCGCTGTGGGCCGTGGCGCTCGAAGAGGTGAGCTTCCGCCGCTATCGGCGGCTCGGCGACCTCGGGCGCCTGCTCTTCTACGCGACGCTCGAGAACTTCGGCTACCGGCAGCGTACGGTGTGGTGGCGGGTCCGGGCGTTGGCGGGCCTGTGGAAGCGCGGGCACGCCTGGGGAGAGATGGTGCGCAAGGGGTTCGCGAGCCCCTCCTAAAGCCGCCGAAACGGCCCGCTCAGCGCTCGCGCCCGGGCCCCGCCCGGCCACCCCCGTCCGCCGAACGCAGCACGCGGAGCGCGTTCAGCCCGACCACCTTGCGGACGTCCTCGGGGCTCCAGCCGCGACGTAGCAGCTCCGCCACGAGTGCCGGGAACTTGGAGACGTCCTCGAGCCCGACGGGGACCGTGGTGATCCCGTCGAAGTCCGAGCCGAGCCCGACGTAGTCGACCCCCGCGACCGCGCGGATGTGCTCGATGTGGTCCGCGACCTGCTCCAGGGTGGCCTTGGGCGCGCGCGCCGTCCAGCGCCGCAGCGAGTCGGTCACCGTGGCCGAGTCCGCGCCGGCGGCGCGCAGCGCCCGGGCACGAGCCTCCATGCTGTCCTCGTACAGGCGCACGGTCTCCGAGACGAAGCCGGGATTGAAGTTCACCATCACGACGCCCCCGTTGGCCGGCATCAGCCGGAGGATCGAGTCGGGGACGTTGCGCGTGTGGTGGGCCAGGGCGCGCGCCGAGGAGTGCGAGAAGATGAGCGGCGCCCGCGTCGTGTGAAGGGCGTCCGACATGGTCGCGTCGTTCACGTGCGACAGGTCGACCAGGATCCCCAGCCGGTTCATCTCGCGCACGACCTCGCGGCCGAATGTCGAGAGGCCGCGCTGCGCCGTGTCGGTCGAGGCGGTCGCCCAAGAGAGAGACCGCCAGTGCGTCAGGGTGATGTAGCGCACGCCGAGGGCCCGGAACATCCGGAGAGCCCCGAGCGAGTTTTCGATCGCGTGTCCCCCTTCGATGCCGATGAGGCACGAGATCTTCCCCGCCTTGAAGTTTCGCTCCACTTCGGCGGCGGTGTAGGCCATCGCGAGATCGCGCGGATATTTCGCGCACAGACGCTTAATGAGGTCGATCTGCTCCAGGGCGTAGACGGCCGGATGCAGCCCCGAGTCCATCGTCGTGACCGGCACGTAAGCGGCCCAGAACTGCGCGCCCACGGCGCCGGCCCGCAGCTTCGCGAGGTCGCTCATCAGCTTCGGCTGCGGTTGGGCGAGGTCCACGGAGTCGAGCCCGCCGCGCTCCCGGATCGCGTCGGGGAGATCGTTGTGGCCATCGATCAGGGGGACGGTCTTTATGAGCGCGACGGCTTGGGCGCGGTAGTCCTGCGCGGGCAGCGCTGCTGGGGTAGCGACCGAGAGGCACGTCGCCACGCCGAGCAGGCCAAGCCACGCCTTCATCGCGTCGATCATCGGACCTTGCGCTGGTGGAGGGAGGCCGAAAGCTGGCGCGGTCATGGCCGCTTATCAAGCGCGCGCGCCGGTCCGCGAGCGCGGACGCGCTCGGTTTTTTGTGTGCGGATCGGATCGAGATTACGTTTCCGCACATGCGCGAACCGAAGGCGATGCTCACCCTCGAGGTCAACGGGGAACCCGTAGAGGTTGCCTTCGCGCCGCACAAGACGCTGCTGGAGGTGCTGCGCGAGGACCTCGGGCTCACTGGGACGAAGCACGGCTGCGAGCTCGGGGAGTGCGGGACCTGTACCGTGCTCATCGATGGCACGCCGGTGCTGTCGTGCCTCGTCCTCGGGCTCGCCTGCGCGGGGCGACAGGTGCAGACGGTCGAGGGCATGGCTGGAGGGGGCCGGCTGCATCCGCTCCAGGAGGCGTTCGCGGAGCTCGGCGCCGCGCAGTGCGGCTATTGCACGCCCGCGTTTCTGCTCGCGGCCGCGGCGCTCCTC
>DATLKW010000073.1:0-2499 GCA_035538175.1 Gemmatimonadales bacterium
CTCCTCAACCTGATCCGCTGGGTGAGCCCGCGGACGGTGAAGGAGACCTTCGTGCCCCCGCGGAGCTTCACCTACCCCTTTATGGCCGAGGCCTGACGATGAGCAGGGGAGGGAGGGGCGGCGCCCGCCCCCCGCTCCTCGTGCTCGCGATGGGGGGAGCGTTCGCGCTGCTCGTCATCGCTCTCGTGATCGGCTCCTTCACCGAGCCCGAATTCCCGCCCTACGCGCTCAATGCTGCCCGGCCCGTACCTGTCGGCGACTCGCTCGCGGGGCCGCTCACCTACACCCTGGACGCCGCGGCCACCGATCGCTGGCGCCGCTTCGCCTTCCGCGAGAGCGCCGTCGTCGAGGCGGGCGCCTGGGACGTCGCGTTCCGACGATTCCACCTGATCGCCGCCCCCGGGGCCGGCATCGTCGATCTGGGCCCGGTACCGTTCGACTCGGTGCGCGAGCTCCCCGCCTCGGGCTACCGCGCGAACGACCCCGGCCCCGACACCACGAACCCGAGCGTGGGCAAATGGTACGCCTACAGCATGTTCAGCCATCTCCTCACGTCGCGTCACCACGTCTACGGCGTCCGCACGGCCGACGGGAGATACGCGAAGCTCGAGCTCCTCGCCTACTACTGCCGGGAGGTGGGGACGGCGTGCGTCACGTTCCGCTACGCCTACCAGGGCGATGGTACCCGGCGCGTCGCCCGCTAGTCGGGCCCCTCGGTCGGCCCCCCAAGACGTGAGAAAGCCCCCGGCGACACTCGACGGGGGCTTGGGTTGTCGGTTACCGCACGCGCGAGATTATTTGGGCGGCAGGATCTTGAACATCCCCGTACCGCACACCGGGCAGACACCCTTCAGGGCCGGCCGGCCGTTTGCCATCTTCACCTGCTGCGGGTTGGAAATCTTCCGCTTGGCCTTGCACTTCACGCAGTAGCCCTCATCCGCCGCCATCGGGGCCTTTCCACCCTCCGCCATTGCGTTCCTCCGTTCGGGCAGCAAGAGCAGGGGGGCGAGCATCACTTGGGGGTCCAGGGGCCACCCCCGGCAACCTACCCCCCCAGGACGGTCACAACATAATACCCCCTGCTCAAACGGGGGGAGCAGGGCTCACGCAGGGGCGTCAGAAAAGCCGTTCCGCTTGTGAGTTCCGTCACAAAAGGGCTTCGTAGCGGAGCCGCCACAGCGGCACAGGACAATGACTTCCGTGGATTTCCCGTCCTTGCGGGGGGGGACCGGGATTTCCCGCCCGTCGGGGGCGAGGATTCGGACCGGCCCGTGGACGACGAGGGGTCCGTTGGGTTTCGGGGTGATGGTGGTCTCCATGGGGCCAATTGTACCCGACGGGGGGGCTGAACGAAACGGGTTTGCGGCGGTAGTATTCCCCTACGCTCAACTGCGCAAACTGCGCAGCTGGACGGGCCTGGGCGGTATCGTTCGCCCGAGTGAGGGACCGCACGCCCAAGCTCGCGGATGCTACCCCCAGGCCGCTGTGCCTGGGGAACGGTGTGCGGCGCCCCAGGGTATCTTCTGCACCCTCCCCCATGTGTGCCCGGAAGGCTTCTCTCCTGTCGCTCATCGCGGCCGCGTGCGTCTCCGAGCACGGCCCCCTGACGAACCGGATGGCCCAAGCGACGACGCCGTACCTCGCGCGCGCGGCACACCAACCGGTGAGCTGGCAGGAATGGGGGCGCGACGCGTTCGCCCTCGCGGCGCGGCTCGATCGGCCCATCCTCTTGTACGTCGGCGCCGACGATTGCCGCTGGTGCGGCGTCATGGACCGCGAGGTGTACGGCGACCCCGCACTCGGCGCCATGATCGATTCCCTGTTCGTGCCGGTACGCGTCGATCGCGCAGAGCGCCCCGACGTGGCGCAGCGGTACGGCAAGGCGGTCGAGCTCCTCGCCGGCCTGCACGGCTATCCGCTCACCGTGTTCCTCACGCCGGACGGCGCGGCGTTCTTCGGTGGCACCTACTTCCCGCTCGACGATCCCGTGACCGGCCGGGGCTTGAAGCAACTCGCCCCCGACGTCGCGCGCAGCTACCGCGACCAGCGCGCGTCGATCCTCAGTCGCGCGGCCCTGGTGCAGCGCTTGTCGATCGGCGCCGCGGGCGGCGGGCGCGGGACGTCGACGCGCGGGGGGAGGGGGGCGCCGCTGCGCTCGGCCGCCCTCGAGCACGAGACGGCCGTGGTGCGGGGAGCCGTGAGCACCGCAGCGAAGAGCCACGTGGGGGTGGCAAGCGTGCGGTACGCTCAAGCCGCCGATCTTCTCCTCGCCGCGTACGCCCACACGCACGACTCGAGCTACCTTGTCCCCGCCCTCGCCCTGCTCGACTATCTCGTCGACTCGGGCGACGCGGCGCTAGCGACGCGGCCGGGAGACGAGCCGCCCGAACTGGTGCGGGCCGCGCTGTTGCGCGATCTCGCTCGGGCGGCGCCGCTCGCGAGCACGCCGCACCGGCGCGCCGCGACGCGCGCTCTGGCGCAGCGCCTCGCCGACGAACT
>DATLKW010000074.1:0-3825 GCA_035538175.1 Gemmatimonadales bacterium
GGCTGGGGAGCCTAGGACGGCAGCGCTTTGTCGCGCTTACGACGTGGCGCGGCGGCACCGTCGCCCGGGAGGCGAAGGCGCTTGCTCCGTCGGCCTGCGCGTTTGCCGCACGCGCGAGCATGCCGCGGGCGCTTGGTCGCCGAGCGCTCGAGCCCACTGCGGCGTGGCTGTCGACGGGTGGGGCGCCGCGGATTTACTACGACGACCTGCTGCGCCGTGGCGTGCGCTCTCCCGACCCGCATGTCCAGGTGGACGGAGTATGGCTCGTGCGCCGGTTGGCGCCTGATTGTTCGCGCATCGGGTTGCATATGTTGCCGCGTAAGCGCGACGAAGTGCGACTGCTTACCGCCATGGGGTGGGAAACTGCGAACTTGCACCTCGGCACGCCGTGCGGGGTCGTTCGGGTCGATCTCAAGCGCAGAAAAAAAGATTGGCTGTACGATGCGGCGTCCCGGATGGCGGACACTGTCGAGCACGATTGGCGCGCGTGGAGAGCACACCTGTGAAGCCATCTTCGCGGGAGCCTGCAGCGCGCGAGCGTCGCGCCCCTGAGCTATCGGTCTAGCCCCTTACATCCGACGAGGCGGAGGCACGGCGCCTAGAACGGGGCGCGAGGCTGTACGCGGTGCGCCCTAATTGGAGCATGACCGCAAAGAACTTGGCGATGAACCGCGCGCGGGCGTTCGCGAGAGTCTCTTGGAGTTCAGGCGTCAGCTTCGCGTCTCGACCCTTCGCCATCCAGCATGTGCCTCACGTAGCGAACAGGATTGAGACCGCCGTGCCGGAAATGATCGCCGACCCACCGACCGACGTACTTCCTGCGAATGCTCTCGGGAGCTTTGATGTCGCCCAAACTCCCAGCGTCCCGTCGCATCCTCAGCCGTCTGGCGTCGGCTGCCGCGTTGAACGTGGAGCGGCAAAGTCAACGCGACCAACTTCGCGCGATCACCGCCGACCGGCCATCAATCGGCGTGTCGAGGTTGCCGCGGGCCAGCGCCGTCGAGCCAGGAGCCGGACTCGTGGTCGTGGAGGCGATGAAGCTGGAGAACGAGCTGCGCGCTCCCCACGCGGGTATAGTCGAAACGGTGCACGTCGCCGCGGGGCAGACCGTCGAAAAGGGGATGCCCCTCGTGACACTCGCTCCGACGGCAGGCGCGGCCTAGCCTCGGCGCCGCAGTCGCACTCTTCCCTCCTCCACCTCCTTGGCCCTCGAGCTCTCGCACACCCTCCATGGGCGCACCCGACTCGGGCGCTGCGAGCGCGCCACGCCGACCGCGGAGTACGCACCGAAACATCCATGGCACGTCGGTTGCACGGCGAGTGGGACCGGCACGACACCCGCCGGGCTGACAAGGGGTGACCCTCGTGCCTCTCCTAATTTGGAGGAGGCGTCCCGTGAACCGGTGGATCCGATGCGGTATTGTGGCCGCGCTGGTGTTCGGAGCGTGTCGTCCCGATGCCCGCATGCCGAGCGACCCCTCACCGCCAGCCGACGCGCGACTCGGGGGGCAGCGACCCGCGAGGCACATCATGTTGTTGCGCGGGCACGCACGCCGCAGGCTGTCGCTCGATGGGCCGGCCTCGGGCACCGGGATCTCATATCACGGCGGGCCGATCATCTACACGCAGCAGGTGGCCGCGATCTACTGGTCGAGCAGGACGATCTACGCCGGCGGACCCGCACCCGGGACCGCGGGCCCAGGGAGTGCCGACGGGTCGCTCGTCGGATTCTTTCTGAGCAATCTTGGAGGATCGCCGTACTACAACATCAACACCACGTACTACGACGGCACGAACTCGCCTGTCCAAAACAGCGTGACCTACACGCAGTACTGGGCTTCCAACACCGACGTGCCGCTCGCGGGCATTCCAGTCTCCGATGCGCAGATCCAGCAACAGATCGTCTCCGGCTTCACGAGCGGGGCGCTGCCGTATGATCCGAACACGCTCTACCTCGTCTTCAGCGACGCCCTGGTGGACTTAGGCGGGGGGTTCGGGGTGTTGTACTGCGCCTACCATGGCCACTTCGACTGGAACGGCAACGACGTGAAATACGCTGCGATGCCGCACGATATCGATTTCCCCGACTGTAACGCGCTCAACGGGTCCCCTAACGACGATCCCGCCGCGGACGCCGAAGTCAACACGATTGCGCATGAAACCGAGGAGACGAACACGGACGAGGACTTGAACGCCTGGTACGACGACGCGGGCAACGAGAATGCCGACAAGTGCGCGTGGACGTTCGGGTCGACCTATACCGCCGCGAATGGTGCCACGGCGAACATAACGATCGGCGGCAAGGATTTCCTAGTCCAGGAAAACTGGGTCAATGCAGGCAGCGGGGGCTGCGTGCTGAGCTGGTAGCCGGTTCAGGACATCGCTGGCTCAATCAGGAGATTCTTGGTTCGAACCCAAGAGGGGCAACTCGAAGCGCGATTACGGCAAAGTAGCGGCAAAGTCCGAGACTCCCGAGGCAGAGCCCGACCACGTAAGTTGAGTCCGCAGCAACGACGCGACCGTGGCGGAACTGGTAGACGCGCAGGACTTAGGATCCTGTGGGGCAACCCGTGGGGGTTCGAGTCCCTCCGGTCGCATCGTCTAGTTCTCCCAACACTCGGGGGAGGGGGCGCTTAGGGCCGCGCGACCCCGCGCCTGCCGGTGGGTCCGCGGCCCGTCGCCACCTTCACAATCGCCCACCCCAGTCCGGCGATCGCGCGGATCGCCTCGCCCAAGCGCACGAACTCCACCGGCTTCGTGAGAAACGCGTCGGCCGCGAGCGTCGCGACTTGCTCGCGTTCCGCTTCAGAGGCAGTGAGGACCACGACGGGCAGCACGTGCCAGCGCGGGTCTTCCCGGATGCGGAGCAGCACATCGCGACCATCGAGGGAGTGGAGGTTCAAGTCCAAGAGCACGAGATCTGGCCGCGGGACGCCCTCATGGAAGCCCTCGCGGCGCAGGAAGGCGAGCGCGTCGGCGCCGTTCGTGACGACCCAGACGCGGTTCTGGACCTTCGCGCGCGCGAGCGCACGCCGGGTCAGCTCGACGTCGTTGAGGTCGTCTTCGACGAGCAAGATGTTGATCGGGGCGGGGCCGCGTGGCAACGGCGGTTTCTTAGGCGCGGGCCCCGGCGCGCGCGCACCACGCTCTGAGTAATCCGTGTAAGCCCATGTTGCAGCATTCGTACACCGTCGGGCGTCCGTTGCGCCGGGCGGACCCGGTCTCGCCGTCACCAAACGGTAGCACTCATCGGGCGATCGCCCTCCGAGCGATCACTCTCGGTAAGCTCGAGCCCCTGGGGACTGGGGGCGGCGGACACCGAGTGGAGGTGATACAAATCCCTGCGGGCGGCGTGGCGCAAGTGTAGCGTCGGCGCTGCAGGGGCGGGCGCTCCCGGACGAGCGGGACCACGTAGTGTCGCGCACCTGGGTTGACCCGCACCGGCACTGTCCCCAACGTTGTCGCGCAGCCGGGGGGAGAGTCTTTGCCTAATCCGATGGACCGAGCTGTTCCCGTTCCGGACGTCAAGCTTGCCTGGGCGCGTCTCAGTGTCGACTTCGACTGCGGCCTCCGCCGGGGCGCGTGGTATCGCGTGACACGATTTACACCGACGGACGTGCTGCTCGACGTTCAGCGGTACCCAGTGGCGATCCCCCGTCGCTACCTCGAAGTCGTGCTCGGTCGACCGCTCCGGTGGTCGGTCGTGCCCCTACCGCGCGACGTGAGCAAACTGCCGGCCTCCTTGGGCGCCCCGTATGCCGTGTGCCCCGTGTGCCGCACCCGCGCCGCGCTCAAGGGGCGGCCCGCGAAGCTCGCGTGTCCCAA
>DATLKW010000075.1:0-3113 GCA_035538175.1 Gemmatimonadales bacterium
AAGCGCCAGGCTGTCGAGGAACGCGCCGACCTGAGCGTTCGTCGAGGTCGCCATGTAGTTCGTGCGCTCGGCTGCGGTTTGCGGCAGTGTCTGGGCGGCGAGTCCCGGGCTCGTGACGAGCAGCACCAGGGCGAGCCCCCCACGCGCGTACGTCATCGTGGGCTCCGAGAGCAGGGGCGCGCCCAATCTACCGGCAGAAGGGAAGGGCTCAAGGCGTCCAGCGGACGGCCGCGCCGTCCCGGCGGCAGGGTAGGGAGCACACTCGCGCCGAGTCTTCCGATGTTGGGCGGGACACCCTATGTACGATCCACTCGCCGTCGTCGCTCAGGGCGGGGCTCGTGTCTATGCTGCTGCCTTATTAAATCCCGTGCGGCAACGCGTGAAGGTCAGACCGTCTCGACCGGAGCCCGGGTTCCCCGACCATTGGGGCGTGTCCCGGGGCGGCTCGACCCTTGCCTGAAAGGACGCCGTCCTTGCGACCCTCTGAGACCTCCCGCATCGAAGCGTTTAGCGATGGCGTGTTCGCGATCGCGATTACCCTCTTAATTCTCAACGTGCAAGTGCCCGCTCCGACAGCAGGAGCGCTCGGGCCGGCGCTGGTTCGCCAATGGCCGTCGTATCTCGCGTTCTTCGCGAGCTTCGCGACCATTGGGGTGATGTGGGTCAACCACCATCGGCTGTTCTCGTACATCGAGCGCGGTGACGATGGTCTACTCGGCTTGAACCTCCTGCTCCTGCTCGGGGTGACCTGGCTCCCCTTTCCCACCGCGCTCGTGGCCACCCACATGCGCAGCCCAGACCAGCGCCTCGCGGGCCTAGTCTACAGCGGCACGTTCCTCGGGCTCGCGCTCGTGTTCAATGGCCTGTGGCGCTACGTGATGTGGCGCGGACTCGTCGGCGACCACGAGCACGTCCGTTCGATCAAGCGGCAATACGCCCTCGGACCCTTGTTCTACGCGGCTATGGTGGTGGTGGCGCTGGTCAACGCCACCGCGTGCGTGGTGGTGAGCGCGGTGTTGGCGACCTATTTCGCGTTGCCGCCGCGCCTCTGGAAACTCCGGCATCCCACGTGACGTCGCGCGGGCCCCCCGTGGCTGGCCAGGAACTCGCAGCTCCTCACGGCAAGCGCCAGATGTCAAGCACGCCGCTCTCGCGGTGATCGTTGGCGTTCCCTTCGGGGAGGGCGATTCGTCCGTCAACGACGATCGGGCTGTTCCAGTGACCACTGCCGCACTCGAGCTTCCCAACCTCCCGCCCCGTCCGGGCATCGTAGGCGAGCAGCCCGCCGCGGGGGTCGTATACGAAGACGAGGCCATCGGCGACGACGGGGCTCGTGCCCGCGGTGCCACTACGCCACTGTAGTCGCAGTTGACCGTCGGCCCACACCCACGCCGCCGTCGCCCCGCCGTCCGCCATGACCAACCACGTCGTCGTGCCGTCGCGCAGGACCGCGGGCGCGCTGAACAAATCGTCCGCGGAGGGAGTGGACAGGACCTGCTGCTCTCCACCGCGGTGGGGGACCGCACCTTTCATGCGCCGCCAGTCGAGCAGTCGCACGCGACCGTCCTTCCCTCCTTGGGCGACGAGGTCGCGGCCCAACAGTACGGGGGACGTCGAGCCGAGGTCCGCATCGCTCGCGTCCAAGGCTTCGGTGTTCGACGGGGTATAGTTTCCGATCACGTGGGTGGCGTCGGGATCCAGTTCGACTGCGGCGTCGCCCCAGTTGACGTGACCGTCCCAACGGCCGTTGCCCGTGGCGACGAAGATGTCCCCGCTCGCCGAGTCGATCACCGCGCCGGCGCGACCCCAGATCGCGGAACCGCTTTCTTCGCAGGAGGCCGGATCGATCAGCGATCGGCGCTCGCTACACAGCGAATTCCACACGTGCAGGAGCGCGCCGCTCGCACCATCCAGGATCGCGACGTGCCCCTGATACGGGGAGCGATCGCCGATGTAGCCGCCCGTGGTGGCGATCACCCGGCCGCGGAAGTAGTTGAGAGCCGACGCGATCTTCTCGCGTCGCGGTAGACGTGTGACGGCCGTGCTCCACACCGCGTGGCCATCGGCCACGGCGAGCTTCCGGATCTCTCCATCGGGCGCCGCGGCGTAAACGTACTCCCGCGTCGGCTCGGCGACCGGCGTCGCTGTCGTGATCCGATACGATCCTACCCACGAGGCGTAGTCGCGAGGTGTGTAGCGCCACAGCACCGTGCCGTCGTTAGCGTCGATGGCGAGCGTCTTACCGTACGTCGTCGTGACGAAGAACGCGTCGCGCGCGTGCCCCCCTACGGTCACGCCATGGAGATAGATGGCGGAGGCGTCCACGGTGCCGTCGAGCGTGACCTGTTGTCGAGTGAGCGATGCGAGGTTCGCCGAAGTAATCCCGGTCGGGGTTGTGGGCGCACTCGAGCGGCCAACGTCCCAACCGAAGCGCAGCCAGTCGGACGCCCGCGTCGCGCCTTGGCCCGATCCGGAGCCCGCCGGCAGCCAGCTCGTGGCGAGCAACCCGCAGCCCAAGACGAGCCGCCACGGCCGTAGCACGCATCGATTCCAGCCCCTGCCGTCAGCGCCAGTGCGCGGTCCCGTCACGGAGACACCCCGGTGACAGTCGAGGGGGAGCCGACGCCGTCCGCTTTAAGGGTTGCTACGTAACAGACCGGCATGTCGTGGTCTCCTCCCTCCCAGAAGTCCGGGGGGGCAAGCGCGCAGCGGACGTGCGACGGCCCGCCGCGCGGGCACATCGATCGCTGAACGTTTACGTCAGGGGTAACTGCGCGCAACAGGCTTTCTCCTGACTGGGGGAACGATGGCAGGAGCAGCCGCGCCCTCCCAAAAGAGCGGGTTCGAAGCCAATCCGGCCGCCGAGTTGGGAACCTTCGCGTGAAGCCGATCCTTCTAACACAAGAGGATATGGACGCGAGAGTCGTGTGGTTACGCAACGAGGATTACCTGAGGCGGCTCAGGGCCCTCCCGGCGTGGTGGAGTCTCGGGTCGAGCGCCGTCGACCCGGTCTTGGTTGGACTGTTGAGGTTAGGGGCATGACCCCGGACCGCCGCGGCGTTCGATTCCTCCTCAGCGTCCTTTGGGTCGCCTGTGCCAGGCCAAGCGTCGCT
>DATLKW010000076.1:0-6224 GCA_035538175.1 Gemmatimonadales bacterium
CGTCACCTCGTACGCCATCAGCATGGCGATCTCGTTCACGAGCTGCTTGAAGTCGCGCGTCGGCGTGCTCTTATCCCGCAGAATCGAGAGCTTATGTTGGATCAGCGGATGGTCGAGGACCGTGAGATTCGGGAACTGGGGGTGGGGCATGCGCGGGAAGCTATGCCGCTCGGCGGCGACCCGCTACGGAACACCACCGCCGCGCCGTCTCGCAACCGGTGACCGTCGCGCGGGACCGGGCCCAGTGAGCGGCCTTGGGCCGCGTGACCGCGCTCACTCCCTCCCGCACGCCCGAAGCCCAGAATCCAGTACGGGTGAAACCGGGACGCTCCCTGTGACGAGACATGACGCGACGCGGTCGATGTTCCGAGGCCTGAGTGGCCCCGGCGCGATCTACGGATCAGCGGGGCTTCGGGTGGCCCTGCTCGTGGGTTTCGCCGCGTGCCGCGAGAGCTCGGCTGGCACGCCCTTCTCGCCTTCCCCCGGCGGCCCGACGCCCGCACCCAGCGTCCACGTGCAGGGGAACGCGCTCGTCGACTCCGCGGGTCGGCGGGTGCGGCTGCGGGGCGTGAGCCGCTCCGGTACCGAGTACGCGTGCGCGCAAGGGTGGGGGATCTTCGACGGGCCCTCGGATAGCGCGTCCGTGCGCGCGATCGCCTCGTGGAAGGCGACCGCCGTCCGCGTCCCCCTGAACGAGACCTGCTGGCTCGGGATCAACGGCGTGAAGCCGGCCTACTCCGGAGCGACCTACCAGAAGGCGATCGGCGACTACGTGGCGACGCTCAACGCGGCGGGCCTTGTCGCCATCTTGGATCTCCACTGGACCGCCGCGGGGACGGGCGTGGCCAACGGCCAGCAGCCGATGCCCGATCAGGACCACACGGCCGAATTCTGGCGCCAGGTCGCCACGGCCTTCGGCCACAACGACGCGGTTGTCTTCGACCTGTTCAACGAGCCCTACCCCGATAACAACAGCGATACGCCCGAGGCGTGGCGCTGCTGGCGCGACGGCGGGACCTGTACGGGGGTGAGCTTCCCAGCGGCGGGGATGCAGGAGCTCGTGGACGTCGTGCGGCGCGCGGGGGCCACGAACGTCATCATCCTGGGCGGGGTGCAGTACGCCGCCGGGTTGTCACAGTGGCTCGCGAGCGAGCCCCACGACTCCCTGCACAACGTCGCCGCCTCATGGCACATCTACAATTTCAGCTGGTGCAACACGCTCGCGTGCTGGAACGCGACGGCCGATACCGTTTCCAAGGTGGTGCCGCTCGTGCTGGGCGAGCTCGGCGAGAACGACCGCGGCAGCGCGTTCGTGACCTCGCTCATGGACTGGATGGACGCGCGGCAGGGCAGCTACCTCGCCTGGGTCTGGGACACGTGGCCGCCGCCGGGGGATGCCTTGGATCTCATCACGAGCTACGACGGGACGCCCTCGTCGTACGGAGCGACCTTCAAGGCACGGTTTGCCTTGTAGGGCGCTCAGCTGACCTTCAGCACGGCCTCGACGAAGTTCAGCGTCTTCGTTTCGACCCACTCGGCCGACACCGCATCGATGCCGATCGTGCCCCCACGGTCGGCGCTCATCGTGACCGGTTTTCCCTTACCGCCGCGGCCCTGACGTCGCGATGCACGACGATCCCGCGCCGCGGGTCGTAGCGGAACGCGAGCACCGAGGCCAGGGCCCTGCGCGGGCGGGTGTCTCCGCGGCCCTGAGGCGTGAAGGAGAGCGCCACGCTGGGATAGGCGCCCTCGCCGTCCGTGTGGTCCTCGACGGACGCGGCGTGCCCCGCGTTCCGCAGTTCCACCACACAAGCGTCGAGCACCGGCCGCACCACCTCGCGGAGGCGGTCTCCGGACGCCTGCGTCCGTCGCTCGCCGGCGTCGAGGGCCACTTTGGATGCCGCTGGAGGCTGGGGAGCCTCGCGCTGGACAAACGCCGCGAGCAACGCGCGCAGCTTCGCTCGGCTTTCCTCCGTCATCGATCGCCCCGGCAGCTCGCTCCCCGACAGTATGCCAGGGGCCTCCGGGGAACGGTAGGGCCCGCGCCTCGACCGACCGTTCTGTTCTCGAAGATCCCTGCGCCACCGTTCCGCTCCGACGATTTGCGCACCGGCGGATCGGATCGCAGACTCATGCGATCCCGACCCACGGAGTCGCCAGTGCACCAGACCCTCGTTCGCATGGCCCTCATCGCCGTCTGCTCCCTCGTCCCCACCCTCGCGGCCCAGCAGCGGAGCGCCCCCGATACCACGAGGAAGAAGGATTTCCCACTCGCCGCGGCGCGCACCATCGACATCGACACTGACGAAGGCACCTGGATCTCGCTCGATGTCACGCCGGACGGCAAGACCGTCGTCTTCGACCTGCTCGGAGATCTCTACACCGTGCCGATCGGCGGCGGACCCGCGACGGCGCTCACGACCGGACTGCCCTTCGATGGCCAGCCCCGGGTGAGCCCCAACGGGAAGTGGGTCGCGTTCACCTCGGACCGCGACGGCGCCGAAAACGTCTGGATCATCAACCTGGAGACGAAGGAAACGCGGCAGATCACGCGGCTGCGGGACAAGAGCTTTCAGTCCCCCGCGTGGACGCCCGACGGGAAGTACCTCGTCGTGACTCGGGGAGAGTTCGTCAACTTCCGCAAACCCGGCCGACTCTGGATGTACCATGTGGACGGTGGAGCGGGCGTCGCGATCCCCACGAAACCCGATTCGGGGGTGCTCGTGACGGGGGCCGCGTTCGGGCCCGATCCCCGCTACCTGTGGTATGCCCAACGGCAGGGCATGTGGCAGTACGACGCCATCTTCCCGCAGTTCCAGATCGGCGTGTACGACCGCGAGTCGGGGCGGAGCGAGATCCGCACCTCGCGCTACGGCTCGGCCGTGCGACCCACCTTGTCGGCCGACGGCCGCTGGATGGTGTACGCGTCGCGCTACGAGGCGAAAACCGGCCTGGTGCTCCACGACATGCAGACCGGGGCGGAGCGGTGGCTCGCCTATCCGGTGCAGCGGGACGATCAGGAGGCGATCCCGAGCCGCGACGCGTATCCCGGGATGGCGTTTACCCCGGACTCGAAGGAGCTCGTCACGACCTACGGGGGCAAGATCTGGCGTGTCCCGGTGGACGGCTCCGCGCCGATCGCCGTGCCGTTCCGGGTGCGCGCCAAGGTCGAGCTCGGCCCGAGGGTGGCGTTCTCCTACCCCATTCCGGACAGCGCCGAATTCACCGTGCGGCAGATCCGCGATGCGGTGCCCTCCCCGGACGGGCGCCGTCTCGCCTTCGTAGCGCTGGACCGGCTCTACGTAATGGAGTATCCGAGTGGGACGCCGCGTCGGCTCACGCGCATGGACGTCGTGGAAGCGGAGCCCGTGTGGTCGCCCGATGGGGCGTGGATCGCGTATGTGACCTGGTCCAAGGAAGGGGGACTGTTGTACAAGGTGCGCGCCGACGGAGCGCAGCCGCCGGTGCTCTTGACCCCCGGCCACGCGACCTACCAGACCCCGGCCTGGTCGCCCGACGGCACTCGCCTGGTTGTGGTCTGGGGGCCCGCCCTGGCGCGGCTGTCGTCGAGCGATCCCATCACGCCGGGGGCCGCCGTCGAACTCGTCGCGGTGCCTGCGGCGGGGGGCGCGCCCACGCTCATCGCGCCCAGCTTCGGCCGACGCAATCCGCATTTCACCCGCGACCCCAGCCGCATCTTCCTCTGGGCGCGCGATAGCGGGCTCGTCTCGATCCGCTGGGACGGCTCCGATCAGCGGACCCACATCAAAGTCACGGGCCCGAACCTCTTGAACCAGGATCGCCCCGGGCCCGCGGACATCGTGAAGCTCGCGCCGGCGGGGGACCAGGCGCTCGTGCAAGCGGGGTTCGACGTCTATGTCGTGACGGTCCCGCTCTGGGGCGGCGAGGCGACGACGATCGCGCTCGAGGATCCCCGGACGGCGGCGACGCCGGTGCGACGCCTCACGCAGGTGGGAGGCGAATTCGCCGCGTGGAGCGCGGACGGGCGCAAGGTGCATTACAGCCTCGGCAGCGCGCACGTGGTCTACGACCTCGACTCGGCCGAGGCACGAGACCAGCGGAACGCCGCGACCACACGGGCGCGGGCAGTGGCGGGCCAGGACACGACCAAGGCCGACACGACGCTCAAGGCCTACGAGCCGCCGGAGACGCGCATCGTGGTCCGCGCCCCACGCGACATCCCGCAGGGGACGCTCGTGCTGCGCGGCGCGCGCGTGATCACGATGCGGGGCTCGGAGATCCTGGAGAACGCCGACGTCGTGGTGCGGAACAACCGGATCGTGCGGGTCGGCCCGGCGGGCGAGGTGCCGGCCGGCGCGCGCGTGGTCACCGTGACGGGAACGACGATCATCCCGGGCTTCGTGGACACCCATTCGCATATGTGGCCCGCCTGGGGGCTGCACAAGGAGCAGCACTGGATGTACCTCGCGAATCTTGCCTACGGGGTCACCACGACGCGCGATCCGCAAACGTCCTCGACCGACGTTCTCTCCTACCAGGACATGGTCGAGGCCGGGCTCATGGCGGGCCCCCGGATCTACTCGACGGGGCCGGGGGTGGGGTACTGGCTCGAGTCGCTCAAGGATTACGAGCACGCGAAGCGGGTGATCCGACGCTACGCGTCCTACTACGACACCAAGTACATCAAGCAGTACGTCAAGGGAAACCGGCAGACGCGTCAGTGGGTGATCATGGCGGCGAAAGAGCTCGGGATCATGCCGACCACCGAGGGCGCGATCGACACCAAATACGATCTGACGATGCTCTTGGATGGCTACCCCGGGCAGGAGCACGCGATCCCCACCGTGCCCATTTACCGCGACGCGATCACACTCTACGCCCAGTCGGGCATCGAGTACACGCCGACACTCATCGTGCAGTACGGGGGGCCGTTCGGCGAGGACTGGTATTTCGAGCACGACAAGCCCTATCTCGACCCAAAGATCCGCCACTTCATGCCGTACGAGGACCTGGCGCGCACGACGCGCCGCCGTGGGGCGGGCGTGGGCCCCGGGCCCGGTGGGTGGTTCATGGAGGACGAGTTCATCTTCCCGCAAACGGCCACGTACGCGAATGCCATCGTCAAGGCGGGGGGTAAGATCGGGATCGGCAGCCACGGCGAGTTCCAGGGGCTGGGCTACCAGTGGGAACTCTGGATGGTGGCGTCGGGGGGGATGGTGCCGCAGGACGCGCTCCGCATGGCGACCATCGTCGGCGCGGAGGCATTGGGGCTCGACCACGACTTGGGGTCCATCGAACCGGGCAAGCTCGCGGACCTGCAGGTGCTCGAAGCGAATCCCCTCGAAAACATCCGAAACACGAACACGATCCGCTACGTGATGAAGAACGGGCGCCTCTACCACGGCGACACGCTGGACGAGGTGTGGCCGCGCCCGCGGAAGCTCGAACCGCCCTACGGTCTCGCGGAGACGCCGAAACCCGCGGCGGGGGAGGGAAGGTAGTGCGGTGTCCCGTGCTCCGGCTCCCCGATGGCCGTCGGGCTGAAGGGGAAGGTCGGGCCCGCGGCCCGATCCGTAGGCATCACGCGACGGCGGCGGTGCCATGTGGGTACGCGTCGCCGCCGGGCAGGGGCGAGAACGCGCGGCCCTTGGTGAGCCTGCCGTCTCCCGCTCGAACGGCCTAGAGGGACACGGCTATGGATTTGGGCTCCTTCTTTTTCATGATCCTCTCCTTCACCGGTGCGGCGGTCACCGTGGTGTGGGCCATCGCGCTGGCGTTGGGTTACGTGAAGCGGCTCCCCGGCAGATCGGCAGTCGGGCTGTCGCCTGAGGAACTCGACGCCATCCGAGCGCGCCTCGCCGACCTGGAGCAGCGCGAGGTGCAAGTTGAGGAGCTCGAGGAGCGTCTGGATTTCGTGGAACGAGCGCTCGGTCGCGTGCGGGAGAGTAAACCCCTGCCGAATCCCTCGGAAAAGCAGTGACCGAGGCCCGCCGTTGGTTCCGCTCGGAGCCGGGGGCGTCAGCGGGCTATTGACGGCTCCGCTTTGGGACGCGGTGTCGTTGGGGAAGCGCGGAGTTGACAGCGGGACGGGCGGCGGCGACAGTAGAGAGCAGCGCGCCTTGGGGCGCCTCCTGTCCGCGGCAAGGGAGTCCTCTCCCACCCACGGGTTCGATTCCGAAGACTCGAACCTTCTTCCGGCCTGAGGTAAGCGGACGCCAGGCACCACGGAAGGAAGGTTTCGC
>DATLKW010000077.1:0-14079 GCA_035538175.1 Gemmatimonadales bacterium
GGTACCGATGGGGGTCGGCGTGCGGAAATCGAATGGCGTGCCCGCGACGCTCCGCAGCTCGCCCGTCGGGATCAGGGTGGAATCGACCGGCGTGAAGCGGTCGGCGTTGAGCGTGACCACGTGCCCGAGGACGTCCCCGGAGCCGTCGCCCGCGAGATTGAAGTAGGAGTGCTGGGTCAGGTTGACCAGGGTCGCCCGGTCGGTTGTCGCGTAGAAGTCGAAGATCAGCTCGTTCGCGTTCGTCAGGGTATAGGTCACGCAGGTCGTGAGCGCGCCGGGGTAGCCTTCTTCGCCGTCCGGGCTCGTATACCGAAACACCAAGCCGATTGAGTCGGTCCGTTCGAACGGCGCGACGTCCCAGACGACCTTGTCGAACCCCTTGAGGCCGCCGTGCAGGTGGTTGGGCCCATTGTTCCGCGCGAGCGTATAGCGGTGGCCGTCAAGCATGAAGTGACCGCCCGCAATACGGTTGCCGTAGCGACCAACGATGGCACCGAAGTAGGGCGTCGAGCGGAGGTAGTCCGAGAGGGAGTCGAAGCCCAGGACGACGTCGTTCGAGCGGCCTTGCCGATCGGGGACTTTGAGGGAGAGGATGATGCCGCCGTAGCTCATCGCCCGCAGCTCAAGCCCGTGCGCGTTGGTGAGGGTGTAGGCGGTGACGGCCGTGCCCCGATCGGTGGTGCCGAAGGGTTCCTCGGTCATCGCGGTTCCCGGTCGCCCGGCGCGGTGCTGGCACGCGCTGACGCCGAGCATGAGGAGGACCGCGGTGCCCGTGCCGCGCCCGACCGCTTGCCCGCCAGCTCCTGCCCACATAGGTACGCTCCTCCCCAGGGACGCTGTGTCATGGTGTCGTCGTGGGCGGATGCGAGCCCCGGTCATCGAGTGAGCGACGCGTCGCGCCGTCGCTGAGCGTGCCGAACGCTCCCGACGCCGGGGCTCAGCGGCGTGCCACGACGGTGATGGTTCGGCGCACCCGGATGTCGGCCGAGGAAGCCCCGACGCCCAGTTCCACGGGTTCCGCCTCCACCACCCAGCGGTGAGCGTCCGCGTTCCAGTAGGCGAGTCCGGATGCCGGCAGCGGAAACTCCAGGGTGCGCGTCTCGCCCGGTCCGAGCGTCACGCGTTTGAAGCCGCGGAGATCCTCTCTCGGTCGTTCGACGCTCGAGCCGAGATGCCGCACGTACAATTGCACCACCTCGTCTCCCTTGCGCCGCCCCTGGTTGGTCACGTCCACGCGCACCGTGATCGCACCATCATCGGAGAGCGTCGGGGCCGTCGTCTCGAGGTTCGAGTACGCGAAGGTGGTGTAGCTCAGGCCGTACCCGAACGGGTAGAGCGGCGTCCCGCGGAAGAAGCGATAGGTCCGACCCGTCAGGTGGTAGTCGTCGAAGCGTGGCAGGTCGTCGACGCTCTGGTAGAAGGTCACGGGCAGGCGCCCGCTCGGGTTGTAGTCGCCGAACAGCACGTCGGCGAGCGCGTTCCCGCCCGCCTGTCCGGGATACCAGGCCTCGACGATGGCCGGGACGTGCGCTTGGGCCCAGTTCACCGCGAGCGCGCTGCCGCTAAAGAGTACCAGCACGGTGGGCTTGCCGACGGCGACGACGCGCTCGAGGAGCCGTTCTTGCGCCGCCGGGAGATCGATCCGCGTCCGATCGCCGCCTCGAAAGCCCTCGAGCTCGACGCGCATCTCCTCGCCCTCAAGGCGGGCGGTGAGCCCGAGGCACAATACGACGGCGTCGGCGTCCTGGGCCGCCCGCAGCGCCTCGGCTTCGAGAGCCTCCGGCGGGGGCGACCAGAGGAGCTGAAGCTCGGCGTCTCCGTCGGACGCCTGAGCGTCCACGCGCAGGCGATAGCGTCTGCCTGCCTCGAGGCGGAGTGGTTCGCTCTCGACGGGGCGTGGGGCCCCGACTTCGTCGTAGGGGGTCTGATCGCCGGAGCGGACCACGACGCTGTCGTCGAGAAACAGCCGGAAGTGGAGGGTGCCGCTCAGCGCGAGGCGGTAGGCGCCGCTCAAGGGCGGCCGGAGGGTCGCGGTCCAGCGCACGCCGTAGTCGTGCGGGGGGAGCCCGGTGCGCGGCGCCGCGTCGTGCCACGTGACGTCGAGCACCGAGTCCACGCCACTCGCGACGGGCGGTCGCTCCATCGCGCGTCCGGTGTAATACACGACGTCGAGCCCGGGCCGGCCATCGCCGGTCGAGAGCACCTGCGATGGCACGAGGTCGAGCAGCGGAAAGCCGTCGGCGAGGTCGGCGCCGCGGGCGTAGAGGACGCGCGTGCCACTGCTCATGGCCTCTCGGATGCCGCGCAGCGGCGTCACCGGGTCCGCCGGGAGACCGTTGTAGTTCCCGAGGAGCATGCGCCACTGGTCGGCGTTCGGCCCGATCACGGCAAGGCGATCGAGGTCGCGACGCAGGGGTAGCAGCCCGCCGGCGTTTTTCAAGAGGACGATGGATTCGCGCGCCACTTGCCGCGCGAGGTCCCGGTGGGCCGGTTGATCGAGCACGCGCGCCGGAATCTGCGCCCACCGCACACGCTCTGGCGGGTCGAACATCCCGAGACGAAACCGCGCCGCGAACAGCCGCTTGAGCGCGGTGTCGATCTGCGCCTCACTGATGAGTCCCTGCTTCACGGCGTCGCCGAGATTCGCATACACCCGGCCGCACTCGAGGTCGGTGCCGGTCTTCACGGCGAGGGCGGCAGCCGCCGCGGCGCTGGGCGCGACCTTGTGATGTAGGTAGATGTCATCGATGGCGCCGCAGTCGGACACGACGTAGCCCTCGAAGCCCCATTCGCCACGCAGGATGTCTTTGAGCAAGAGGTCGCTGCCGCACGCCGCCTTGCCGTCTACGCGGTTGTAGGCGCACATGAGCGAGAAGGCGCCGCCCTCGCGGATGCCGGCGGCGAAGTGGGGGAGGTAGCTCTCCCGCAGATCCCGCTCGCTCACCACGGCGTCGAACTGGTGCCGCTCAGGCTCGGGACCCGAGTGCACCGCGAAGTGCTTCACAGTGGCCACGGTCTTCAAGTACCGCGGATCGTCGCCCTGCATGCCGCGGATGAACTGGACGGCGAGCCGGCCCGTGAGGAACGGATCCTCGCCGTAGGTCTCCTGGCCCCGCCCCCAGCGGGGATCGCGGAACAGGTTGATGTTGGGTGACCAGAAGGTCAGCCCCTGATAGCGTCGGCGTGAGCCCGCACGCACGTATTGGTGGTACTTCGCCCGTGCTTCGTCGGAGATGACGCTCGCCATGCGATAGATCAGCGAGTCGTCCCAGGTCGCGGCGATGCCGATCGCCTGCGGGAAGGAGGTCGCGAGCCCCGAGCGCGCCACGCCGTGCAGGGCCTCGTTCCACCAGTTGTAAGCGGGCACGCCCAGGCGTTCGATGGCCGGGGCGACGTCCTGCATCTGGGACACTTTCTCCGTGAGCGTCATGCGGCCGACGAGGTCGTCCACGCGACGCGCGAGCGGCAGGTCCGGATTCAAATAGCCAGTGGTCTGAGCCCCGAGGCGAGGGCCGAGCCCGCCCCACACGAACGCCGCGAGGAGGGGCCCGCGATACGCGAGCTGAGGGGTCGGCATGGAGGCGCGTCGCTTGTTAGTGCGCGAGCGGATCGGGGCGCAGCTGGAAATGCAGCACCTTGCTCGTCGTGCCTTTACCGCCTTCCATGTGGAACGGGGCGCGCGTGCTCACCGTCGCCCAGAGCCCCCTGCCCTTCCACCCCGCTTGGGGGTCGTCGATGCGGCCGTCGAGCCACTTCGTGTAGAACCCGAGCGGATAGGGGACGCGGAGGACGACCCACTGCCCGTCCTTGAGCACGAGCAGGCCTTCAGAGCCGTTTCCCGTGTTGATCGGCACGTTTGGCCCTAAGCCGAGCGTGCCGAACTGGTCGACCCACGTGTAATAGCTCGCCTCGGCGCTCCCCGGCGTCGTCACGCCCTGCAACTGCGGGAGGGGCTCGGCGTAAAACGTCCACCCTTCGGGGCAGTGCTGACCCGTCGCGGTCGGCCCGTTCAGCGGGCCCTTGCACTTGCGGCGGTCGAAGCTCGCGAGGTGGCCACTGGCGAGCGCCGTCCAGTACACGCCGGTACGGTCGACGTCTCCGCCCCGCGGCGAGAAGCCAGCGACCGGGTTCCCCGCCTTGTCGAGCGGCAACTCGTACAGCTCCGCGAGCGCCGTCTCTGGCGGATTCGTGCCGGGGACGAGTCGCACGATAGCACCAGGGAAGCTCAAGATCGTTCCCCACACCGATCCATCGGGCGCTGGGGCGACGGCATAGAGGCCGCCCGAAATCCGCTTGTCCTTGGTCGGATCGACGGGCTCATTGGGTTCCACGTAGGGGTCGCGCTTGCCGTTGCCGTTCGTATCGAGGATGAGCGCCGTCCAGCCCTGGGCGCGTTCCTCGTCGCCGGTTTCGTCGAAGACCTTGGTATTGAGCCAGCCGACGACCGGACCGCCCCCCGACGTCCACAGCGTGCGGTTCGCGTCCTCAGCGAACATCAGGTGGTGCGTGCTGAAGCAGGTGCCGACGTGGGTGAGCTTCCCCGTCTGGGGATCGAAGACCGCGAGGTGGCGGAAGGCGCGGGGGAGTGGGAACAAGCGGGCCGAGGGATGGCTCGACCCAGCCTTGCACACGTCCGGGTTGTCCGCCGGGCGCACGGTCGAGGTGATCCACACCCGCCCGCGCTCATCGAACATCGGGTTGTGCACGTTGTTCTTGCTCGTCCAGATCGCTTCATCTCCCCAGTACGCTGACGGCTGCACGACGCGGGTGGCCGCTGCTGACGGCGTGGCGGAATCGCGCACCGTCAACGGCACGCGCCCCACCGAGTCGCGCACCGGGTCGAGCACCGGGAGGTAGTCCGCGCTCAGCTCCAGGGCGCCGTAGATGCGGCCATTCGGGTTGAGCGTGGGGTTGCGCCGGTCGGTCGAGACCTCGTCGTGGAGGTAGGCTTTGGGGTCGGCCCAATCCCACTCCGTGATCACGACGTTGCGCTCGATGCCATGGGGGCGTGGCGGAGCGGGCGGCACCTCACCCGCCGCGATCCGGTCGGTCCAATCGGCGAACATCTGGAGGGCGCGGTCGTGTCCCAGTTGGTTCACGGTGCCGAGCATCGCGCCGCCGGCCTGTCCCGACTGCAGGCGGCGTTCCCACGCGGCGACCGAGGTGGGAAAGGCGCCGAGCGCCCCCGGAATTTCCCGCGTGCCTTTGCTGCCGAGCTGGTGGCAGGCCCAGCAGCCTCCCGATTTGAGGATGCGCAACCATTCGGCTTGGCTCTTGACGGCTGGGACGGCGCCGGCTGTGGCGGTCCCGACGTGGGCGAACTCGCGCGCCGCCGGGACCCGGATCAGGGAGAACCAATAGCCGGCGGGATAGTACTGGGCGGCGGCCCTGGCGTTTGGTGCCCGGACCGCCGTCAGGGAGAGGGTCGTACCGCGTTCTGCGGGCAGCTTGGGAGAATCGACGAGACCGTAACCCCGAACCCACACGTGATAGTGTGCCTGCGGGAGGTCGGGCACGAGGTAGCGGCCTTGATCGTCAGTGACGACGATCTTGACGAACTTCGTCGGGAGATCGCTCGTTTCCGCGATCACCCACACGCCAGCCTCCGGGCCGTTCGGGCCGCGGACCACTCCAGCGATCTCTGTCGGTCCGACGCCCGTCGCCTGGGCGGCGACGCGACCGGCGGTCGCGCACCCAAGCCCGACTAGGCCGAACAGCACTCGCGCGATCCTCATGGACCCTCCCGGTCAGGCCAGTACGCGAGGGGAGCGCGCCGCGGCCGGCGGGGCCGACGGCGCCCGCTCGAGCGCGGCGCTATCCGCCCGACATTTCGGGCACCCCGGCAGCCCGCAGGTACTCGCTCACCACGGTCGCGAACTGGGCGATCGCGATTTCGGGAGCTTCGATCTCGGGGTGCCACCGCTTCTCCCACTCGAAGCTGTAGTATCCGCCGTAGCCGGTCCGCGCAAGGGCTGCGACTTGCCGCCGCACCGGTACGTCTCCGGTGCCGGTAAGCACGTAGCGTCGCTCCGTTCCGGTGGGCCCCGCGGGCACGGAATCCTTCAAGTGGGTGTGCCGGATGTAGCGTCCGAGCTGCCGGACCGTGTCCTCGGGCGCCTCCTTGCCGGAGACGAACGTGTGGTGCGCGTCCCAGAGCAGTGCCACGCTGGGCGAGTCCGCCTGACGCAGAATCTCGAGCAGGGTGGGCGAGTCGGTGAAGTCGCCGTGTGATTCGATCAAGACGGTGACGCCCTTGGGCCCGGCGTAGGCGCCGAGCTCGCGCAAGGCGTGGGCGATGTGGGTGAGCAGCACGTCTCGCGGCACGCCGTGAACAAGCTCGTTGCCGAAGACGCGCACGTAGGGTGCACCGAGCGTGTGGGCGAGGTCGATGAAGCGGCGCGCCTCGTCGAGTTGGGCAGCATGCTTGGCGGGATCCATCTCGTGCATGTGCGCCGAGGCGCCGAGATCGGACACCCGCAACCCGTGCTCGGCGAGCTGGCGTCGCGCGTCGGCGACGCGCTCGGGAGCGAACTCGGGGGCCTGGCTCAGGTCCATCGTCGCCTCGAGGCCCCGCAACTCGACCGCCGCGAAGTGGTGTTCAGCGGCGAAGTCCAGGATCTGCCCCCATTTCCATGCGGGGCAGCCGAGGGTCGAGAAACCAAGTGGCAGACGTCCCATGCGGTGCCGCAAGCCCATCCAGTCGAGGGCGAGCAGAGCGGCGGACGCCTCGAGGAATTCCCGGCGGGTCGTCATTGGGTACGGTCCTCCCTCCTGCGGCACGGGCGGGTCACGGACTGGACGGTTTCAGGCGGCCGGTTCCGGGCCGCCATTGGCTCATCGCGCCCAAGCGGCGCGCGGTTACCACAGGCATGAGAGATAACGCTCCTTCACGAGCGGGAGGAGTGTATCGAGCGGCATGCGCCACACCGCGGCGTTGAAGACTTCCACTTCGATTGGCCCCGCGTACCCCGCCCGCTCGACCGCGGCGCTCAGTTTGCGCAGCTCGATCACGCCGTCGCCCATGATCCCGCGATTCATCAGCACGTTCTCTACGGGTACGAGCCAGTCGGAGACGTGGTAGCCGACGAGGCGACCTGCGGCACGGGCCAACTCGTCGTGGACCTCGGGGTCCCACCAGATGTGATAGGCATCCGCTACGACGCCGACCGTGGCCGCGTCGAACCGCTCGGCCAGGCAGCGCGCCTCGCGCAGCGTCGTGATACAGGAGCGCTCCGCCGCGAACGCCGGATGCATCGGCTCGATGCCGAGTCGCACGCCACCGTCGCGGGCGTAGGGGGCGAGGGCCGCCACGCCGTCCGCCACCATCCCGCGGGCCCCGGCCAAGTCCTTGTCGGGGGCGGCGCCGCACACGAGGACGAGGACGTCCGCGCCGAGCGCCACCGCCTCGTCCACCGCGCGGCGATTCTCGGCGATCCGGGCCTCCCGCTCGGCGCGGGTCGCCGCCGGGAACATGCCCCCCCGGCACACGCTCGACACCGCGACGCCCGCATCGCGCACAACGCGCACGGCGCGCTCGAGGCCGAGCTCGGAGAGTTTGTGGCGCCACACTCCCACGTACGGCACGCCGTGGCGCGCGCATGCCTCCACGGTCGCCGCGAAGCCCGCTCCCTCGGCGGTGATCTGGTTGAAGCTGAGGCGCGCGACACCGGGCGCGGGGTTCACTCGACACCGGCGAGCGCCAGCACGCGTCGCATCCGGGTCGCCGCACGCTCGGGATCCGTCAACAGCCCCGCCGCGTCGGCGCGCCGGAATAGTTCGGCGAGGTGCGGCACGGCGCGCCAGCTTTCGGCGCCGCCGAGCATGCGGAAATGCGTCTGGTGGCCATTCAGGTAGGCCAGGAAGACGATGCCGGTCTTGTACGCGAAAGTAGGCGGCTCAAACAGGTGCCGGGCGAGCGGCATGGTCGGCCCGAGCGCCGCCTTATACGTCACCAGGTCGCCCCGATCGAGTGCCTGCAGGGCGGCGGACGCCGCGGGTGCGATCGCGTCGAAGATGCCGAGCAGGGCGTGGCTGTGAGCGTGGTCGCTTCAGCCCTCGCCACGGATCAGCCGATCGTAATGGAGGTCATCGCCGGTATACATGCGCACGCCAGCCGGCAGGCAGCGGCGCATCTCGATCTCGCGTTCGGCGTCGAGCAGGGAGACCTTGATGCCGTCGATCTTCGCCCGATGCTCCCGAATGATCGCGAGGCACACCTGCATCGCTTCGGTCGTGTCGTCCGCCCCCCAGTAGCCAGCGAGCGCAGGGTCGAACATGTCGCCCAGCCAATGGAGGATCACGGGGCGCTGCACCTGCCGCAGCAGGGCGCCGTAGACGCGGGCGTAGTCGTCGGGCCCGCGCGCCGCCCGGGCGAGTGCCCGGCTCGCCATGAGGATTACCTGCCCGCCGTGCCGTTCGACGTACTCGACCTGTTCCTGGTAGGCGCGTTCGACGTCTGCGAGGCGCACCGCCTCTAGCGGTGCGAGGTGATCGGTCCCGGCGCCGCAGGCGATGGTGGCCTCCCTGCCGGGCGCCGCGACTGCGCGCGCTTCGGCGAGCGAGCGGCGAATGAGCTCCCGGGCCGTCGGCCAGGCGAGGCCCATACCGCGTTGCGCGGTATCCATCGCTTCCGCGACCCCGAGCCCCAGCGACCAGAGGTAGCGGCGGTAGGCGAGCGTTGCGTCCCAATCGACGCGGGACGCAGAGAGCGGATCCGCGTCCGCGAGCGGGTCGCACACGACGTGTGCGGCTGCGTACGCTACGCGGCTCCGAAGTGGTCCGTGCGGGGCCGGCCACGCGACCGGCTCGCGCATCGCATGCTGCGCGAGCGTCCCGTCGGTGCGCGGGAGGCGAAGGATGGGCGTCACCTATGTCCCGCCGCGAGAGACGGGGGGAGACGGAGGCTCTGGTCGCGCCCCTCGGGCATCAGAGGTGACGGCCGAAGACTCGGGTGAGGCCGAAGCGTCGAGCGCCGGCACGTCGATCCAGCGGCGCTCCGTCCACGACCGCAGCGCGAGCTCGGCGAGCTGGACGCCCTTTGCCCCTTCCACGAAATCGTGCCGGAACGGCGTATCGGTTGCGACGTGCTCGAGGAACTGCTCCCATTGCACCTTAAACGCGTTGGCAGGCTCCCCGGTATCGGGCACGTCGCGCCAATGCCCATGCAAGTCGTAGCGGGTGGGGACATCAGGGTCCCACACGGACCGCGGCGTCTCGCCGCGTGCCTGCGTCTTGCAGCCCCGCAAGCCCGCGACGGCGCTGCCCAGGGTGCCGTCGACCTGGATCTGCAACAGATCGTCACGGTACACGCGGGTGGCCCAGGACGAGTTGAACTGGGCGACGATCGTTCCCGCGGGACTGCGGAGGAGGAAGGTCGCGTAGGCGGCGTCCTCCGCGGTCGCCGCGTAGGGCGCGCCCTGCTCGTCCACGCGCCGCGGGATGTGCGTCGTGCCCCAGCATTCGACGGCCGCCACCGGCGCGAAGATGTGGTCGAGCAGGTAGCGCCAGTGGGCAAACATGTCCAGGATGATGCCGCCGCCCTCTTCCTTGCGATAGTTCCAGGACGGACGCTGTGCCCGCTGGTCGCCCCAATCGCCTTCGAACACCCAGTACCCGAACTCGCCCCGGACGCTCAAGATGCGCCCGAAGAAGCCGCTCGCGACCAGCGCTTGCAGCTTCAAGGGACCGGGCAGGTACAGTTTATCCTGCACGACGCCGTGCTTCACTCCGCGCTCGCGGGCGAGGCGCGCCAGTGCCAGGGCCTCGGCCGTCGTGGTCCCCAGGGGCTTCTCGCAGTAGACGTGTTTCCCGGCGGCGATGGCGCGTCGCAGCTGGTCGGCGCGCAGACGGGTGAGGGTCGCGTCGAAGTACACGGCGTCCCTCGGGTCGGCGAGACACGCGTCCAAATCGGTCGACACGCGCGCGATACCGTGGGCGGCGGCGATGGCCTGCAGCTTCGCGCGGTCCCGACCGACGAGGATCGGATCCGGCATGAGGCGCTCCCCGCTGCGCAGCTGCACGCCACCCTGCTGGCGGATGGCGAGGATGGATCGGATGAGGTGCTGAGTGAGTCCCATGCGACCGGACACGCCGTTCATGATGACGCCGATCCGGCGTGGCACTGTGGGGCTCATGCGATTTCAATGGCGGCCGCCGCCGCGCGCGCCTGCGCGCCGCCGGGGCGCGGCAGGAACACGATGGCCAGGGCGCCGACGAGCGCGAAACCAATGATTGCCGCGAACCCCGTGGCGTAGCTCCCGCTCGTATCATAGAGGCGGCCCACGAGGACGGGCGCGACGGCCTCCGCCACGCCATCGGCCGTCAACACGATCCCCATCGCACGGCCCAAGACGGGCAGGCCGAACAGCTCCGCGGCGATCAGCGGGATGACCAAGTACTCGCCCCCTAAGCCAACGCCGAACGTGATGGCAAAAACGTAAATCACGTTGCCGCCTCCCGGGACTAACAGCAGCGGGATCGCGATCGCCACGAGCAGGTAGACCGCGAGCATCACGAACTTCTTCGGGATTCGGTCGGCGAGCCACCCCATTCCCAGTCGGCCAGCCAGGCTCGAGGCCAAGACCAGCGCGGCGATACGGGCTGCCGCGGCCTGGGAATAGCCGCGGTCGAGGCTCAAGAACAGCTTCAAATGCTGGTTCGTGCCGCCCACGGCCGCGATCGAGCACATGCTCCCCACGAGGAGCAAGTAGAAGGCGGGCGAGCGAACGACGGGTCCGAGGGGGGCGCGCGGGGACATGGCCGCGGGTGCGCCGCCCGGCGAGACCCCGCGGGGCGACTCCGGGACGACGAGGGCGAGAGGCAACGCAATGACGATGATCAAGGCGCCGAGCGCCTCGAGGGCGCCCCGCCATCCGAGCGCGTGCGTGAGCCAGACGGCGAGGAACGGCACAAGCGCGCCGCCGAGCCCGATCCCCAGGTACGCGAACCCCATGGCGCGCCCGCGCGCCGCCGTGAACCAGCGTGACAAGAGCACCTGATTGGGCAGCGGGCCGCCGCAGACGTAGCCGAGAGCGTTGCAGACGTAGAACAGGTAGAACCCGAAGAGGGAATGGATTGTCCCGAGGCCCGCGAGCGCCACGCCGGCCAACCCGACCCCGACCACCATCAGGCGACGCGGACCGAACCGGTCCACCAGCCACCCCGCGAGAAATCCGAAGAGGGGCCCGATGAGGAGTTTCGAGAGCGCATTGCCCGACGTCACCTGGGCCCGCGACCACCCGAACTCGCGGACCATGAAGTCATAGAAGAACGGCAGGCCGTAGAGGGCGAGCCCGACGATGGCGAACAAGGCGCAGAAGGACGTTGCGGCGACGAGCGCCTGGGCCCGCCGGTTGTTCATAGGTGGTTGCGCTTGAGTTCGCTCACCGCGTGGTCCACGGCGCGCACGGTGAGCGCCATGTAGGTGAGCGAGGGGTTCACGCAGGACGAGCTCGTCATGCCGGCGCCGTCGGTAACGAAGAGGTTCGGCACGTCGTGGGCCTGGTTGTACGCGTTCAGGACGGAGGTCTTGGGATCGCGGCCCATGCGGGCCGTCCCCATCTCGTGCACGCTGAACCCCGGCGGACCATCGTGGTCGTAGGTCGCGACATCCGTGCATCCGGCGGCCTCGAGCATCTCGGCGGACTGGGTTTTGATGTCCTCCCGGATGGCCCGCTCGTTCTCGCTCCACGCACAGTGCACGCGCAGGAGCGGGATGCCCCACCCGTCCGTCCGCTCCGGGTCTAGGTCGACGTAATTCTCGTGGCGCGGGAGGCATTCCCCGTACCCCTGCAGCCCGATCCGCCACGCGCCCGGTTGCCGCAGCTGTTCCTTCAAGTCCGCTCCCAAGCCCGGCATCTCGGCCCCGCGGCTCCAGCCCTCGCGATCCGCTCCCCCCTGGATGCCATACCCGCGCACGAACGGCACGCGCGGTTCGTGCGACGCGCCGAGGTTACGAAACCGCGGGATATAGGTGCCCGTGGGGCGGCGGCCGTACACATAGCGGTCGAGGAAGCCTGGGACGGTGCCGCTAGCACCGGCTTTGGAGATGTGATCCATCAAGTTGTGGCCGAGCTCGCCGCTCGAGTTGGCGAGTCCCGTCGGGAACCGTCGGGTCTTCGAGTTGAGGAGGATTTGCGCCGTCGCCAGGGTGGACGCGCAGAGGAACACGATGCGCGCAGCGTACTCGCGGCTCGCGTGGGTGCGGGCATCGATGACGCGGACGCCCGTCGCGCGATCGGTTCGCTCGTCGTAGGTCACGCTGTGGACGATCGCATCGGTCACGATCGTCACGTTGCCGGTCCTTTGCGCGGCCGGTAGCGTGGCGCTCAGGCTGGAGAAGTACCCGCCGTAGCTACAGCCCCGGGCGCATTGGTTGCGAGCTCGACAGGGGCCGCGGCCGTGAAGCGCACCGGTGAGGTTGGCCACCCGCGCGATGGTCATGTGCCGTCCAGGGAACGAGCGCTCGATGCCCTGGCGCACGCGCTGCTCGGCACAGTTCAGCTCCCACGGCGGGAGGAACGCGCCATCCGGCAGATGCCCCAGGCCGAGCCGTTCTCCGCTCACGCCCACGAACCGCTCGACCCGGTCATACCAGGGCGCCAGGTCACGGTAGCGCAGCGGCCAATCGACTCCCTGGCCGTCGCGGAGATTGGCTTCGAAATCGAGGTCGCTCCAGCGCCAGCACAAGCGGCCCCAGATGAGACTCCGGCCCCCCAGCTGGTAGCCGCGGATCCACCGAAACGGCTTGTCGTCGGGCGTGAGGTAGGGGTGCTCGCGGTCGTTCACAAAGAAGTGTCGCGTCGCTTCGGCGAATGCGTAGTTCTTGCTCTGGATCGGGTAGTCGCGCTCGTAGAGCTGCGCGTCGGGCTGATCGCGATGCGCCAGCTGCCAGGGCGCGAGCCACTCCGTGACGTAGTCCTTCCCGTGCTCGAGGAAGCGCCCGCGCTCGAGGACGAGGGTACGGAGTCCGTGCTCGCAGAGCTCTTTCGCGGCCCAGCCCCCCGTGATGCCGGAGCCGACGACGATCGCGTCGTATCGCTCGCTCATACCGCCCACGTCCGGCCGACTTGCGAGAGTGGGACACACCCATCGTAGCGCCCCGGCACCGGGGAGTGGTGGAGCTCGCGTGTTGCGCCGATCTCAGACGTGTAGTACCCGACGAGCGTCAGGCGTTTCAGCGTGCGGAAGAAGGCCGGCGGTGCGGACGGGGAGGGGGGCTGGAACGCCGCCCAGTCCAACCGATCGACCAGAGCGCGTTGTGCCTCCGGCCTCCAGCGGGAGAACGCCTGACCGTTCTCGTCGCGGGCTCGGGCATCGATCTCGGCGAGCCCCGCGACGAACCACGCGCGAGCCTCCCGCGGATACGTCTCCGCCACCAGCGCATCGATGAATTGAGGGACGCCTAGCGCCCGGGCGCCCGGCGTGTCGGTCTCGGGGAGGATGTGGTCGACGATCGCGGCGAGCAACTCTGCCTGATTGACGGTGAGGGCCTTCGGCCGCCACGCGTCGGCCGGGACCCGCCGCGCCTCGCACGCCGCGAGGATGCCGGCGGCGAGCGGGGCGGCGAGCGTTCCCCCGAGCACAAGCGCGGCCTGCCGGAGCACCTCGCGCCGGGTGATCGCGTCAGCGGGGTCGGGCTCAGGCCGTGCGGCCTCGTCTTCGAACGTCGGCGTCTCCTCCCTCACCGCTGCGTCCGCGCAACGGGTGCCGTCGGTTCTCTCTAGCGGCCGCTTCTCTAGTGGCGCGCGCTGCTGGGTACAGGCCGCCTCTGGGAAGCTAGCTGTAGTCAAGCCGAGCCGCGCCAAGACGCGGTCGTGTCGTTCGCTCGAACGCGGCGACAGGCTCACCAGCGCTGGCGAAACTTTACAACCCCGAGACAAGGGACAACATTCAGCGGAAACGGGGTGCCGGGGGCGATCCGACGCTGGGGTCAATCGTCGGGGGTGGAGATTCGACCCGCCCTTCGTGGTCGGGGATGAACCCGGGGCGCTCGGCCCAGCTCCCGCTCGGCCGCCGGACCCGTTCTTGACCGGAGGAACGCCATGCCCAACCAAGGTAAGCCACTCGGACGCCGCGACT
>DATLKW010000078.1:0-2175 GCA_035538175.1 Gemmatimonadales bacterium
GGCGTCTCCAGACAGACGCGGGCAACGCCACCTATTTTCGGCCCTACGCGGACGATCGCGTGT
Organism: Gemmatimonadales bacterium; assembly: GCA_035538175.1. Lineage (GTDB taxonomy): Bacteria > Gemmatimonadota > Gemmatimonadetes > Gemmatimonadales > GWC2-71-9 > AG41. Next base: position 64 of record DATLKW010000078.1, read on the forward strand.
TGATGAACATGTCCCTCTGGGAGACAGTCGAGGCGTTGCGGCACTTCGTCTACCACACGGCGCACGTGGAGGTGCTGCGGCAGCGGCAGCAGTGGTTTGAGACGTTTCGCTCGGCCTATACGGCGCTCTGGTGGGTACCCGTGGGTCACCTCCCCAGCATCGACGAAGCGAGGAAGCGCTTGGCACACCTCGACGCGCACGGGCCGACGGAGTTCGCCTTCACTTTCAGGGAAGTATTCCCACCGAGCGATGCGTTCCAGCGCGCGATCGACTGGTCATCCTTTGAGCCCTGTCCGGCGGCGTAGCACGAGCCTCGAGCGCTACTCAGCGAAGGTCCGACGAGGCCATCGACCGCCGCTCGGCAAGCGCCGCTATTTGGGTGCGCCGGCGGCTGCATCCGCTTGTCGCAGCAGCTCGACGAAGCTTCCAAGCTCGGAGATGCCGAGGTCTGAGACCACCCAGTAGGCGTAGTCGCCCGTGCCCCAGTGGAGTAGGTGGTAGCCCTGCCGGGTGCGCGTGGCGGGCGTTGTCCCCTCCCCCCCTCCCCCCGCCGCAGGCCACACCAGGACGGTGATCAGGTGCTGGCGGCGCCCGTACACGAGGGCCGCTACTGGGCGCGCCTCCACGTAGTCGAGCCGGGCGCCGATCAGCGGAAACCCGCGGCCAGCGAAATCATAGACCGGGGGCGAGTAATCGAGTCGGCCGTTGAACCACGGCTTCACCGTGTGCTGATCCGACGACACCACGTCGGTGAGGTGGCCCGGCATCAGCGACCGCACGTGGCTCGCCAGCACCTGGTCGGCGAGCGCCTCACCCCCCGCGCGATTCACCCCGAGCCGCCAGCTGCCCACCGCGACCACCACGAGCGACGCCGCGAGTGCCAACCACCGCCCCGCCACCGGCCACGCGAGGGGGGGGTGCGCGGGTGGCGTGGCGGCGGCAGCCCGTACCGCCGCGCGCACGCGGTCGCGCAGCCCGGGAGGTGAAGGAAACGAGGGAACCTCTGCACGGATCGCCTTGCTCAGGGCGACCCTCCGATCGCGAAGCCGCGCGCACTCCGGACACTCCCGCAGGTGCGCCTCGACCTCCTTGACGTCGCCCGGCGTCAGCTCTCCATCTACATACGCATCGAGCTGCAGCTCGAGCTCCTGGTGCGTCATCTCAACACTCCTCGCGGGCACACAGCGCGTCCTGCAACCGCCGGCGCGCGCGTGCGAGCCGCGACATGACGGTACCCAGTGGCACGCCCGTCACCTCGCTGATCTCCTTATACGACAGTCCCTCGAGCTCCCGCAGCACGATCACCTCTCGGAATTCGGGTGAAAGCCCATCGAGCGCGTGCGCGAGAGAGGCGCGCGCCTCCTCCCGATCGAGCGCAGCCGCCGGGTCTGGGCCCCCTGCATCCTCGCTGTGTCGCTCCTCGTCGAATTCGGTCCCCAGAGCGTGAACGCGATGCCGCCGCCGCCAGGTATACGCCGTATTCCGCACGATGGCCAAGAGCCACGCGCGCGCTTCGTCGCCCCCGGCTCCCCGGAACCCGCCGAAGTACTTGAGCGCGCGTAGGTACGCGTCCTGCACGATGTCCTGCGCGTCGTGATCGTCACGCGTGAGATAGCGCGCCAGGGTGTAGGCGGCGTCCAGGTGCGGCAACACGAACGCTTCGAATCGCTCGAGCTCGCTCGACTCCAACCCGCCCTCTCGGTCTCGTGGGACACGTTCACAGGAAGACTCCGCCCACGGCAGGTTTATTCCCGCGGCTCACCCTGCCGTTCACGGGGGGCAGAGTCTCGGCTGACCCCGGTGTGGGGCGCGCCCGGACATGGTGACCCTTGACCTATAGACGCACAAGATCGTCGTCAGGATCCCCTCGGCCCTCCCCTTTGCCAAAGCCTGACGTGAGCCCGCCGGACTCCTCTCTCCACCCGTGGCGCTAAGAGCCGCCAGTACTCGGCCCCGGGAATAAGAACGCCCCTGCGCCGGTCTTGGTCCCCGAGAGACGCAGTATCACCTTTTTCCGCAGGGAGGATTTCATGGAACACATGTCCCACGTGGCTTCGCGACGGTGGATCGCGTCGTACGGGTTGCTCGTTGGCCTCGCTGGGGCCGCGCGCG
>DATLKW010000079.1:0-1526 GCA_035538175.1 Gemmatimonadales bacterium
AACCTAACGGTTGAGGAAAGTCTAGGGGCATCCGGCGCCCGCGCGAGATCGGCGGGCACGCGCGCGAGCCCGTCCTTCAGAAACCGGATCAGGAGGCGGTTCACTTCGTCGGGCGCTTCCTCCTGGACCGAATGGCCCGCGCCCGGGACGCTCAAGAACGCCGCGTGCGGCATGGCTTCGGCGAGCCGGCGCCCGAGCTCGATCGGAATCCAGCGATCCTCCTCACCCCACAGCACCAGGGTCGGGGCTGCCACGTGTTCGAGGCGGTTCCCGCTCGCGAGCCAATCAAACCGGAATTCCGTCAGCACGCGCCCGAACGCCCGGCCGTAATTGGACTCTGGGAGCGGGGCGTAGTACTGGTCCACGTCCGCCGCGCTCACCTTGCTGGGATCGGCGTAGGTGGACTTGAGGAGTCGCTCGGTGAGCGCGCGGCCCTGGAGCGAAAGGACGAGCGGGCCGATCACGGGCCAGCGGCCCAGGCGCATCACGGGGGGGTCGCTCGCGAGTCCCGCCGAGCTGATGAGGACGAGGCCCCGCACCCGCTCGGGGTGCTCGACCGCCACTTGGGCGGCGATCGCCCCGCCCATCGAGTGCCCCACCAGCACGGCATCCGAGACGTGGAGCGAGTCGAGCAGCGCCACAGCCAGACGCACGTACGACTCGTTGTCGTAGCCCGTCTCGGGCTTTTCGGAGAATCCGAACCCCCGATTGTCGAACGCGATGACCCGATAGCCCGCGGCCGCGAGGGGCGCGAGGTTCTTGCGCCAGGCGTAGAGAGACGCGCCGAGCCCGTGGAAGCAAACCACCGGGGGACCGCGGCCCGCGTCGATGTAGCGGATCGTGGCGGCATCGACCCGCAGGTAGCGAGCGGCGAAGGGGGTCCCGGCGGGAAAGCGCTGGTCCGCGGGGATCGCGGGCGCCCGACAGGCGCCGAGGGCGAGGGCCGCGAGACCCCATGCCGCGACCGCCTTCAGGCAAGACTCCGCAGGGCCGCTCGCGCGAGCGCGACGATCGTGGGATGCGAGCTCCAGATCGCCGCGGTCGACTCGCCCGCCCCGCGCGCCGCGAGCGTCTGGCCGTCGTCGATCACGAGGACCGTGGGCGTGTCCGCGGGCACGCTGGCCGTCGCGAGCGCCGCGGCCTCGGGGGGGATCTCCCCCGCGATGCGGAGCTCGAGCACGGCGCGCTCGCGGGCGCGGCGCCACGCCGGGAGCGACGGCCGGAGCAGTTCCGCGGCGAGGATGCCCTCGACGCGGGTCTCAGCGCGGGCGACGAGGTGCATGAGCAGGTTCGTGAGTGCGCGCGTGCCGCTGACGGTACGGATCTCGGGCTCGCTGGGCGCGGTGGCGTCGCGGAGGGCGCGGCTCAAGCGGTCGAGCGCTTGTCCCTGCTCAGTCGCGAGCTGCGCGATCAGGGCGCGGGGGTCGGCGGGGCGGTAGCGCAGCGGCCGACCGGGAACGCGGACCGCGGCGGCGCGCCCCGCCAATCCCTCCAGCGCCGCGTAGGCGTTGGCGCTCGCGATGTGG
>DATLKW010000080.1:0-1575 GCA_035538175.1 Gemmatimonadales bacterium
GAGCTCCGGGGCACCCGGCCCCTCGCGCACCTCGGGGTAGGTGTCGAAGACCTCGAAGATTCGATCCATCGCGGCGCGACTGTTCGACACGACGAGGGTGAGCTCGGCGAGTCGCTCCACGGGGTGATACAAGAGGCCCAAGTAGCCGTAGAACGCCATGAGCGTCCCGACGGAGAGACGTCCCGCCAACACCTCATGCGCCCCGAACCAGAGGACCAGGATCGGCCCGAGCGAGGTGAGAAAGCCAGTGACCCCGAGCGCCACGGACTGCAGCCGCACGCTCTCGAGGACGCTCTGGAGATAGCGCCGGCTATGCTGCTCAAACGTCCGCGCCTCGGCCTCCTCCTGCGTGAACGCCTGGATCGTCGCCATCGCCCCCATCTGCTCGTGCAACTCCCCCGAGAACTCCTCGAGCTGGTCGTGAATGGCCCGACTCTGGCGCCGGATCCGGCGCGTCAGACGGTGGCTGATCACGGCGTAAAAGGGCAGAACGACAACCGCCACGAGCGCGAGCTTCCAGTGCGCCAGCCAGAGCACCACGAGGATCGCCGCGATCGAGGCCAGGTCCATCGCCGTATTCACGAATGCCGCGCCCACGAAGTTCTGCGCCGAGGCGATGTCACTCGTCATGCGAGCAACGACGGCGCCGATCTTCCGGCGGTCGAAGAACGACAGGCTCATGCGCTGGACGTGCTGGTACAGGTCACGGCGCAGATCGAAGATCAACCGGTGGCCCGCGAGCCCGGCCAAGTACGACCGCCAGTAGCTCACCACCCCGAAGACGAGATAGAGCACCACGAGGCCGGCCATCAGGACGTCGAGCCCGATCGGCGGCCGCGTCGCACGGGCGACCAGGTAGTCGTCCACCAGGACCTTGACCGCCCACGGCAGCGCGAGCGGAATCAGGTAGCGCACGATGCCCAGCACCGCGGCGAGCGCCACGAGCGGGCGATAGGGGCGGAGGTAGGTGAGAAAGCGCTGGAGACTCGTGCCACGGCTCGGCATGGCACGAGAAAGCTAGACTGGTCGCGCCCCGGGATGCGAGCCGCAGCGTGTGGGCGAGCTGTCCCCCCGTGCCGCCGGCGGCGCCAGCGGGCGTCAATCCTCCGGACGCGCGCGGCATGCTACCGGAGCATCACCGCACGGGGGAATCGTCTGGTAGGACGTGCTGGGGGGCGACTAGCGGCCGCGCTCGACGCGGTCCAGCGCGAAGCGGAGGCGGAACACCGCGGTGTCCAAGTCCCGCAACGTGGCTTCGTCGAGCGTCCCCGACTCGGCGACGCTCGTGAGCAACTCGAGCGCGCTCCGGATCTGCTCGCCGACACTCCCCGGCCCGCGTCGGTCGCTGCCTTTGCGGCGCTCGCCGCCCGAGCGCTGCTCGACCGGTACCCGCACGATGGCGCGGCGCCGGTCTTCGGCCGCCCGACGGTCGGCGCCCAGGCGGCGCTCCGCGAGAGGCTCCATGCGGTTCAATGTGGCAGTGCCCTCCCGGTTCAGCTAGGAAGCCCGCGCGCCCACGGGGCCGGGGGGCCCCGGACCGGGCCTCCGAGGGGACGTATCTCTAAGTAGGAGACC
>DATLKW010000081.1:0-7970 GCA_035538175.1 Gemmatimonadales bacterium
CAACACGATGGACCCGAGACCGTGCTGGAGCTCTTGAACCGCCCGGAGGGGTTCTTCGCCTTCCGCCCCGCAGAGGATGACGAAGCCCTCCTCGTCTCGAAGGCGAACACGGTATCGTTGTCGGTGGATCGCCAGGCGCCCATCGCCGACCCGGCCAGGCTGTCCGCGGCCCGCACGCTCGGCGTGGAGGTCGTGCTGGCACGGGGGGCAACGCTGAGCGGGTGGGCAACGCTGGAGCTTCCGGAGCCGCACGCGCGGTTGCTTGATTATCTGAACGCTTCGACTGTGTCCTTCTTCGCCGTGTGGAGTCACGCGGCGACGCACTATGTCAATCGGGCGCACGTGTTGTACGCCCGCCCCCTGAGTTAGCGCGTGCCCGCCCGGCTCGATCCGTTCGTCGACGTGCTGCTGCGGGAAGGGGGCGATCAACTCTATCTCTTGCCCGACGAGCCCGTCACAATGGTGAAAGACGGCAAGCCACGAAAGGTGAGCCGCCAGCCGCTAACCGACCAGCACATCTACTCCCTGCTCGTGGAGGTCGCGCCGTCGGAGTCGGCAGATCACATCGACAAGATGGCCGAGACGGAGTTCGAGTACGTGGCGGACCGCGGTCTCGTGAAGGTGCGCGTCGTCCCCGACATGGGCCGGTTGACGGCGGTCGTCGCGCCGCTCGACCACGCGTCGGTCGTGGTGTCCACCACCGCCTCGGCGCTAGCCGCTCCGGCCCCCACCCCTGCGCCGCCCTCCCCGGCGGCAGCGGCGGCACCACCGAAGCCACCGCGTCCGTCCGCGATCGCCGCCGCCCCGATGGTCGACGCGGCGGCGCCACCGCGCGCCGGCGGTCCGACAGCCCCTCCAGCGCTCCCCGCCGACTTCGCGGCCCCACAATACAAGGCGGCGGAGCGGGCGCTCGGCGACCTGCTGAAGGCGCTCGTCGCCTCGTCCTCCTCCGACCTGCACCTCCGCGTGGGGGAGCCGCCGGTGTTTCGCACTCACGGCGAAGTCAAACGCCAAGGCACGCCCCCCGTCCCGGCGGAGCAGCTTGAGATGATGGTCCTCGCGGTGATGCCCGAGCGTAACCGCGCCGAATGGAAGGAGACTGGGGACTCGGACTTCGCCTATGAGATTCCCGGGCTCGCACGCTTCCGCGTGAACGTGGGGCGTGACCGCAAGGGCCCGCTCGCGGTGTTCCGGGTGATACCGGCGCAGGTGGTCACCGTCGAGCAGCTCGGCATCGCCAAGGAAGTGCAGCAACTCTGCTATCTGACGAAGGGCCTCGTGCTCATCACTGGCCCCACGGGCTCCGGCAAGTCGACGACGTTGTGCGCGCTCGTTGACCTCATCAACCGCACACGTACCGATCACATCATCACGATCGAGGACCCGATCGAGTTCGTGCACGAGCCCAAGAAATGCGTCGTGACGCAGCGCGAGGTCGGCGTGCACACGGCGGATTTCAAATCGGCACTGCGCGCCGCCCTCCGCGAGGATCCCGACATCGTACTGGTCGGCGAAATGCGCGACCTTGAGACGATCGCGATCGCCATCGAGACGGCGGAGACCGGCCATTTGGTGTTCGGCACGCTGCATACGACGACCGCGGCGTCGACCGTGGATCGCATCATCGACCAGTTTCCTGCGGATCGCCAGGCTCAGATCCGCGTGATGCTGTCGGAGTCCTTGAAGGGTGTGATCTCGCAGACCCTGTGCAAGCGGCTGCGCGGGGGGCGCGTGGCCGCGCGGGAGATCCTCCTCAGTACGCCCGCGATCGCCAACCTGATCCGTGAGGGGAAGACGTTCCAGGTCCCCTCAATCATTCAGACGTCGAAGCAGCTCGGCATGGTGACGTTAAACGACGCCTTGCTCGACCTGATCGAGAAGCAGGAGATCAGCCCCGACGAGGCGTATATGAAGTCGGTTGAACGCGCCGCGCTCGCGGCTACGCTGAAGGCGAAGGGGCACAAGCTGTCGTTGACCTAGCGGGCCCGGCCCTCGGTCTAGGGGGTCAGCCCTTCAAGGGGAGGCCGGGTGCGGGTGACGCGCCGGGTGTTGTAGACCTCGAGGTAGCGGCGGTGCGCAGCATCGGTGGGGAACGCCTCGTTATCACCGTAGGGGTAGCGGGACATCCCATGGAACGGTAGCGGCATCACCGTGCCACCTGTGGCCGTGTTCAAGTCGGCGTCCTTTAGCCAAGCGTCGGTATAGAGGACGAAGTCGCGGGTCCACCCTCGCGGCAGCGGTGGCGCAGCGGCCGAGTCGAACGCGAGGGCGATCTCGTCTCCGGGACCAAAAATGACATACATGTCGTCTGCCGCGCGGAGGAGCGGTAGCACGTCGCCATAGCGAGTGAAGGCGCCCTCGATCGGGGGCCACGGCGGCTCGTGCGAGACTTCGTCGTACGCGAACCAGAAAGGCCCGTAGCGCCCGCCCTTACGGTACATGCGCGGGAACCCGTGGTAGTGGAAGTCGGCTTTCGCGGGGCGTAGGGTGGTCACGGTGACCGGGCTCGCCGCGGTGGCCGCGACGAACGCCCGGTCCCAGTAGACCTCCATGTTGGTACGAATGCGCACGCGATGATCGGCACTCAGGAACTTCCCCGTCAGGTCCGCGATGATGGTCTTGTTCTTGCCCGCGGGAAACCCGAGGTCCGGGATCACGGTCCGCCACTCACCGGCGGTGTCCATCACCTGGAGATGCAGCGGCACAATCGTCCGCGCCGGCAACTGGGCGAGCGCGAAGTTGACACTGGCGTCGGTGGGGTAGAGCCACCCGGTGAGAAAGAGAAACACGCTATCGAGGCCCGAGAGGTCGCCGAAGTCCAGGACCAGATCGTGCAGCGCAGTGACACCCTGGTACCGCGCGGGACGGAGCGTGGCAGCGTAGATGTCATCGGCGGCACGCAGCGTCGCGCGCAGATCGGTGCCGAACTCATCGGTCGCCTGCACGGGCGGACGTGGCCGAGCGACCGGGTAGAGGCGGAGCGCCCCCGGGCCTGCCGGCACGAACCGCTCGTTGAGATAGATCTGGACCGAGTCCGGGTGGTCGACGGTGAGGAGCCGCAGCTCGTCCAGATAGCCGTTCTCCCACAAGTCTTCGGTCAGCCGCAGCTCATAGCGTCCGTCGCGTGGGCGGAGCAGGCCGCTCGGGATGTGGATGTACTCTTGGGAGGACAGCGGCGAGGCGGCCATGAGGTCGCCGGCGCTGCTCATGATGTCCAGCGGCATGCCGATCGCACTGTTCCACATCACGTCGGTGGCGAACGTGAACCCTTTACCGGTCCACACGTAGAGGGATGGACACGATCCCTTGAGGATCTGCTGCTCCAGCACATCCTGCTCGGTGCCCGGGTAGTAGACGGTCTGCAACACCCCGTTGGGCCACCGGACGCGTAGCACGTCGGCCTTGAGCCGCCGTCCGAGGCCGAAATGGGTCACGCGATCGGTGACGAGGCGCTTCTGGTACAGGCCGCGGGCTTGCAGCTCGAGGGTGGCGCCGAGCCCAAAATCGTTGTTCTTCCCGCTCCCCTGCCGCAGGGCCACGAGGCGGACGCGCACATACTGATTGACGTTGCCGCCGTCGTTGCGAAGCAATCGAGGTCGCCCGTCCCAACCGACCACGATGAGATCGAGATCGCCATCCTGGTCGACGTCGGTCGCGGCGACGGCGCGGCCGGCCCGGAGGCTGTCCGGGAGGATCGACGAGTAATCCTCGAAGCCGCGGATCGAATCGTTGCGGAACAAGAAGACGCCGCGTCCCGTTGCGGTCGCGGGTTTCCCGACGACGATGAGGTCGAGTCGACCGTCGTTGTCGAAGTCGAAGAAGGCGGCGTCGAGGCCCACGGAGCCCCGGAGCGTTCGCCGCAGTTCGGCGGTGCGGCCATCGAGCTCGAACGTGCCGTCGCCGCGATTGTGGTATAGCGCCGGCGCAGTGCCATCGAGTGACGTCACGAACAGGTCGAGGAAGCCGTCGTTGTCGTAGTCACCGACCGCGACCGCTGCCGCAGGACCGGCGGTGGCGAGGCCGCTCGACGCCGTGACGTCCTGGAAGTGGGCCTGGCCGAGATTGTGAAAGAGGTGCAGCCGCCCGTCCGTGCCTACGGTGACTATGTCCGTGCGGCCGTCGCCGTCGAAATCGCCGAACGCGGCGTCACGGCTGCCTACACCGTCCGCCGCGAGCCCCATCTGGCGCGCCACCTCGCGGAACGTGCCGTTCGGGCTGTTGCGGTAGACACGGTTCCCGGCCGCGGTCGCGAGGAAGAGGTCGAGGTCGCCGTCATGGTCGAGATCAGCGAACAACACTCTGGCGGCCGCGGAGGACGCTGAGTCAACGAGACCCACGGACGTCGTGACGTCGCGAAACGTGCCGCGCCCCTCGTTTCGGAACGCGGCTGGCCCCCTCGTAGTCGCGACGTACAGATCGAGGTGCCCGTCGTTGTCAAAGTCCCCAAACGCCGCCGCCGTGGGTCGTTCGTGGAGCGTGATCCCGGCTTTCGCCGTGGCTTCGATGAAGCGACCGCCGTCACGCCGGAACAGGTGCCGTCCGACGAACAGATCCTCGGCTTCGTCGTCGTCGTAATCGCCCACTGCGAGCGCGACTGCGCGCTCAAGGGACCGCATCGCACTGTCGGGGAGCGCCTCCACGCCTTCGAGGCCACTCTGCGCGGTGACGTCGGTGAACCGGATCGCCCGCGCGACGGCGCGAGCGTCCTCACTGGGCAGGGCCATGGTCTGACTGAAGGTCAGCACGGGATAACCTACGAGCGGGCCTTGGACCACTCCCAGGCGCTCGAGGCTCGCTTGGTAGGCCGGGGTGAGCTCCAGGGCGTCGCGGAAGGGCGTGAGGTTGGCCCGAGCGTCAGCGGCACGACCCGCCCGCGTCGCTCGGAGCGCCCGTTCGAAGGATCGCGCGGCTTCCCCGGGTAGCCCGGGCAGTTGTCGTTGCAATGCCTCGAGTTCCGCTGCCGCCTCGTCGGCGGCGCCACGGTCGAGGAGCACGTCGATGAGCTCAAGCCGCGCCGCGACGTTCGCCGGGGCGCGAGCGACGACCCGTCGCAACCACGCCACCCGGCGCTCTTGCTGGCCAGGATCGGTGGACCGACCGGCGAGTTCGGCGAGCGCGTACAGAGCCCGGATGTCGGTCGAATCACGCTGGAGCACGCGCTCTATTTCCCGGCGCGCTTCGGCCTCCCGGCCGGTCCGCTGGAACAACTGGGCGAGCGAGAGCGCGAGGTCGTCGTTGGTTGAATCGAGGGCGGCGGCGCGGCGCAGCTCCGTCTCGGCCTCCTGGTAGCGGCCCTCTCGCAGGTGCACGAGGCCCAGGTCCGCGTATCCAAGTGCCTGGTCCGGCGCGAGCGCCACGACCTTGCGGAACTCCGCTTCCGCTTTGGGTAGCTGATGCTGCTGGAGGTACGCCAATCCCCAGGTGCGGGCGGTGAGCGCCGAGTCGCTCCGAGCGACCTGGTCGGCGGCGGGCGTCGACCCCCGGCAGCCTAGGGCCAGCACTCCGATCAGACTCAGCCGCCTCACGCCCCCGCGCTCCTTCCTCGTCCGTGCGTCGATGGGGATGGGTTGGGTCTCACGCTGGAACGCCGTTCAGGGCCGCGACCTCGCTCGAGGCGGGACGCGCAGATCCTCGGTGGTAGCGGCGCGGGGCCACCCGCCGTAGCGGGCGGTGAAGATGGCCCGCTCGCGCCGGGCCGACAAGTGCCGGGATGGGAGACTGGGGCGGGTTCCTTGTGTTGCGTGCACGGTGAGGTGTATGGTTCACGCCGTGACGCTCCGAGTGCGGCGCGAAGCAGTGGCCACGGCGTGGCTGCTTGCCGCACCCCTTATCGCTGACCTTCTGCACCGGTTCTAATGCTCCGCCTCGCGCGTGGGACCGTGTTTACCGTCCCTGCCCCGCGCCCTGCCGTTCACGAAGTGTGCTCGGTTCTCGCTTGCTTCGCCCTAACGCTGTCAATAGCGGCCTGCAGCCGTGGGAACAAGGAGCGGCCGCTCTTCCGGCTGCTGACGCCTGCCGAGACGGGGGTCAGGTTCGCCAATACGATCCACACCGATGATTCCCTCAATGTGCTGACCGACTCCTATGTGTATAACGGCGCGGGCGTGGCCATCGGGGACATCGATAACGACGGGCTCCCGGACATCTTTTTCACCGGTAACATGGTCTCGAGCCGCCTGTACTTGAACAAGGGCAACATGCGGTTCGAAGACATCACCCAGTCTGCCGGCGTGACGACCACGCGGTGGGCAACAGGCGCCACGATGGTCGACATTAACAATGACGGCTACCTGGACATTTACGTCTCTGTGTCTGGGCCGCCGTGGTCCAAGCCTGAGGAACGGGCCAATCTGTTGTTCATCAATAATGGGGACCATACCTTCACAGAGGCCGCAGCCAAGTACGGCATCGCGGACACGGGTTTTACCACGCAAGCGGTCTTCCTCGACTACAACCGAGACGGGTGTCTCGACCTGTTTTTGCTGAACAACTCCCCCAGAGACTTTGCGAGAGGGGAGGCGCAGCGACACCCGGCCGGCGTACGCGCCACGAGCCCGAGCAGCTACAACCAGCTCTACCGCAACAACTGCGACGGCACGTTCACGAATGTGACGCGGCAAGCGGGGATCTTGCCGCAGCTCGGGTACGGCCTCGGGGTCGTGGTCGCGGACTTTAACCGCGACGGGTGGCCCGACTTGTACATCTCCAACGACGACGTTTCGAACGACGTCATGTACATCAACAATCGGGACGGCACCTTTACCGACAAAGCCGGCGACTGGGTCAAGCACGCGAGTTTCGCCGGGATGGGCGTCGACGTCGCCGATTTCAATAATGACGGCTGGCCCGACATTCTGCAGGTGGACATGATGCCGCTCGCGCTAAGTCGTCGCAAACGCATGAGCGGGTTTCTGACGTACGATAATCGCCAGGAGCTCCGTCACCGCGGCTTCCGAGACGACTACGATGTCAATGCGCTGCAGTTGAGCAACGGCGTGACGGAGCAGGGCGATCTCGTCTTCAGTGAAATCGGCCGCCTCGCGGGCGTCGCGTATACGGATTGGAGCTGGAGCGCGCTGTTCGCGGATTTCGACAATGACGGTTACAAGGACATTTTCATCACGAGCGGCTATCCCAAGGCAGTGAACGATCTCGATTACCAGTTCGACATGTTCCGGGCCGGACGGACGGCCGACGGCCGGATTGTCAGCCCGCGCACGCTCAAGATCCTAAGGCAGCTCCCACCCCGGGAGGTATCGAACTCCATCTTCCGGAACGAAGGGGACCTGACGTTTAGCGACAAGACGAAGGCCTGGGGGATCGACCACCCCGGCTTCTCATATGGGGCGGCGTACGCCGACTTGAACAACGACGGGCGACTCGATCTGGTGGTGAATAACATCGACGCTCCCGCGTCCATCTACCGGAACGTCCAACCGAGCGACGATGCGCATCACTACCTCGAGCTCAAGCTCGACGGCGATTCCCCGAACCGCCGAGGGATCGGCGCGAACCTAATTGTCACGGCCGGGGGACAGAAACAGTACCTCTACCATTCCCCCTACCGGGGCTACATGTCCACCATGGATGATCGGGCGCATTTCGGGCTCGGGCCCGCGAGACGGGTCGATACGCTCGAGGTGATCTGGCCCGACGACCGGTCTCAGGTCCTGACGGATCTCGCCGTAGACCGTATCCTGACCTTGCAACAGCGCGACGCGACCCTCAAGAGTCGCTCCGACCAGTCCGCGCCGCCGCGGCAGCGTCCGTTTTCTCGGGTAGACGGCCGCCGTGCGCTCAAGTATCGGCACCGCGAGGCGACTATCGTCGATTACACCGCCCAACCCCTCTTGCCGTACGAGCCCTCGAGCCACGGTCCTCCCATTGCGGTGGGCGACGTGAACGGGGATGGTCTCGATGACGTCTTCATCGGAGGCGGCGCGGGGGTCCCGGGCAGGCTGTTCCTACAG
>DATLKW010000082.1:0-8550 GCA_035538175.1 Gemmatimonadales bacterium
CGACCCGCGCCCGCATCTTCGATCCCTTCTTCACCACTAAGGCCGTGGGCAAAGGGACGGGCCTGGGCCTCGCCACCGCCTACGGCCTGCTCAAGCAGCACGGCGCGGGCATCGAGGTGGACAGCGAGCCCGGCCAGGGCACGCGCTTCCGGGTCTACTTCCCGCTTGCCGACGCCGCGCCGCCCCGGCCGCCCCAGCCCATGCCGGCGCCCGAACCTCGCGGTGGGTCCGAGACGGTGTTGGTGGTCGAAGACGACGCCCAGCTGCGCCGCTCCGCGAAACGGATCCTCGAGGAAGCGGGCTACCAGGTCGTCACGGCGGCCGACGGCCTCGAGGCGCTGGAAGCGCTGCGCCAAACCGCGGGCGTCCGACTTGTCTTCAGCGATCTGGTCATGCCACGGCTCGGGGGACGCGGGCTGTACGACGCCGCGCGCCGCGAGGGACACACCGTGCCGTTTGTGTTCGCGAGCGGGTACACGGACTCCGACCGCGCCGCGGGCCTCGATCCCGCAGTACCGCTCGTGCGCAAGCCCTGGACGGGCCCCGACGTCCTGGAGCGGATCCGCCACCTCCTTGATCGGGAGCAACGCTCGGACCGAGACGGGCGGAAGGATGGGGACGACGGGGACGGCGAGAACCGCGGGGAAGACTGAGGGGAGCGAAGCGGTCTAGAGCCGCCAGCCCTGAGGCATCCCGTCAGGGCCGGGGAGCGCTCCCGCCGGCCTGGTCCCCGTCGAGCACCTCCCGGACCTTGCGCGCCAGCGCGTCCGGCACGAACGGCTTCTGGAGGAAGGCGACACCCGCCGTCAGCACTCCCTGGAGGACCATGGCGTCGTCGGTATACCCCGAGGTATAAAGCACCTTCATCATCGGGCGCGCCGGCGCGAGTCGCTCGGCGAGCTCGCGGCCACTCATCCCCGGCATCACAACGTCCGTCACCAGCAAGTCGATCCCACCGGCGTGCGTGCTCGCCGTGCGCAAAGCGCTCGGGCCGTCGGCCGCGTCGAGCACGCGGTACCCTCGGGCTTCGAGACTGCGGCGCGCGAGCATGCGGACCGGGGTGGCGTCCTCGACTAACAGGACGGTTTCGTCTCCCCCTCGTAACGCGGGCGGGTCGGCGATCGGGGTCACCGCCTCCACCGCGGCGCCCACGCGCGGAAGGTAGACCTTCACGGTTGTGCCGCGTCCGGGCTCGGAATACACCCAGATGTGACCGCCGGATTGCTTGACGATCCCGTACACCGTGGCGAGCCCGAGTCCCGTCCCCTTGCCCACGTCCTTGGTCGTGAAAAACGGTTCGAAGAGGTGCGCCTGCGTCGCCTCGTCCATCCCGAGTCCGGAGTCCGTGACGGCGAGACACACGTAATCCCCGGGCGGCAGGCGGTGGCGCCGCTCGACCAACTCCTCCGCGGCCGTCACGCGGGCCGTCTCGATCGTCACGCGCCCGCCGTGCGGCATCGCGTCCCGGGCGTTCACCACCAAGTTGAGCAGCACCTGCTCGAGTTGCCCGGGGTCGGCGTGGACGGCGCCGGCCGTGGCGGCGAGCGAGGTCACGAGCTCGATATGCTCGCCGATCAGCCGGCGCAACATCCGGTCCATGTTCGCCACGGCCGCGTTGAGCTCGAGCACCTTGGGCGCGAGCACCTGACGGCGACTGAAGGCCAACAACTGCCGCGTGAGCTCGGCGGCTCGCACCCCCGCGTTCCGGATCTCCTCCGCATCCTCTCGCCGCGGATCCCCGGCCGGCGTGGCATGCAAGAGCAGCTGGGTCGAGCCGAGGATCGCCGTGAGGAGGTTGTTGAAGTCGTGCGCAATCCCGCCCGCCAGCTGGCCGACCGCCTCCATCTTCTGCGACTGACGCAGCTGCTCCTCGAGGAGGCGCTGGGCGGTCACGTCGCGCGCCAGCACCAAGCGGGCTCGCCGGCCGGCAAATTCGAGCGGCCGGGCCACGAGATCCACATCGAAGAGGCGGCCGTCTTTGGCGCGGTGATGCACCGCGCTATGAATGGCCCCGGGATCCGGCCGCGAGCTGAGCTCGTGCTCGAATCGGCCCCACTCCTCGCCGGGCGCGACGTCCCGGATCGTGAGGTCCCCGAACTCGGCCTCGGAGTAGCCGTAGCGCGCGATGGCCGCCGTGTTGGCGGCCAGGATGCGGAGCGTCTCGCAGTCGTACACGAACATCGGTTCGGGGTTGGTCTCGAAGAGCAGCCGGTACTTCCGTTCGCTCTCATGCAGCTGCTCCTCGGTGCGCTTCCGCTCGATCGCCATGGCCACCTGCGTCGAGACAAACTGCAGGATATGCTTCTCCCGCTCTCCGTAGCGCACCCCCGGCGTGTAGGTCTGCACGACGAGCACCCCGATCGCTCGGTCCCCGATCTTCAGGGGCACGCCCACCCAGTCGATCGAGGGAGCCCCGATCAGCTCGACCTCGCCCCGCCGTTCGAGCTCCGCATGCACTTCCGGCGTCACCAGCGAGGGTCGGCCCGTGCGCAACACGTACTCGGTGAGGCCCTTCCCCGGGCGCTTCGGCGCGAAGTCGGGGTCGTATTGATCGACGAAGTAGGGGAAGCTCAGCAAGTCGCTCGTGGGATCGTACAACGCGATGTAAAAGTTGTTCGCGGGCATGAGCTCGCCCACGATCCGGTGAATCGCGCCGTACAGGTCGTGGAGCGTGCGCGCCGCGTGGGCGGCCTCGGAAATGCGGTAGGTCGCGAGCTGAATCCGTGCGGCGCGCTTCGTCTCGCTGACGTCGCGGAAGCTCCAGACGCGCCCCACACTCTTGCCGCCGATGCGCTGCGGCTGCGACAGGCGCTCGAAGATCCGGCCGTCTTTGAAGGCGAGGACGTCGAAGCTCGACGCATCGGGACGCGCGTACAATTCCCGCACCTTGTGGAGGAAGCCGTCCGGATCGACCAACTGGCCGAGCACGAAGGCCAGGGTGTGCGCGTCATCTTTCGCCTCGAGCACCAAGTCCGGGATCCGCCACAACTCGGCGAACATGCGGTTGAAGCTCACGATCCGACCCGCCAGATCGACCACGAGAATCCCGTCGGCCGTGGCCTCGAACGTCGCGCTCAAGAGCGAGAGCGTCTCGCGTAAGTCGCGCTCCGTGCGCTCGCGCTCGGTGATGTCCCGGTAGTTCACCACGATGGCACCGACGTCCGGGTCGTTCAGCCGGTTGACCCCGGTCGCTTCGAGGACGCGCCAGCTCCCGTCCTTGTGCTGCGCCCGCAGCTCGGCGTGCACCACACGTCCCGGCTCCTGCGTCAGCTCGGCGAACAACTCCAGCGCCTTACCGCGGTCGTCCGGGTGCACGAGATCGAACCCCGTCCGCCCGACGTACTCCGTCGGGCCGTAGCCGAGCACCGGAGTCGCTGAGCCGCTCCTGTAGAGCACGGTGCCGTCCACTCCGAGCAGCACGATGACGTCACTCGAGTGTTCTACAAGAGAGCGGAAGCGCGCCTCGCTGACCGCCGGCGTCGCCGCGCGCGACGCCTCGGGCGAGGCGCCGGCGTCCCCCCGGGAATGGAGCAGGTCTTTGGGCGTGGTCATACGGGGGCACCAATACTCACCCGACCGGGTCCAGCGAGCAACGCCCGACCCGAAAGGACCCCGGTGACGCAGGTCACTGGGGGGCGCGCTTAGCCGGTGGGATTCGGGGGGGCCTCGTTCAGGACCAGCCAGTACAACCCCAGCTGCCGGACGGCCTCCACGAACTGGCCGAAATCCACGGGCTTGCGGATGTAGCTGTTCGCCCCGAGGCCGTATCCCGCGACCAGGTCCCGTTCCTCGCGCGAGGACGTGAGGATCACCACCGGCAGCAGGCGCGTGTGCGCGTCCGCCCGGATGCGCCGCAGCACCTCGAGCCCATCGACCTTGGGGAGCTTGAGATCGAGCAGCACGAGTTCGGGCGTCACGGGGTGCCCGGCGTGCGGGCCGGTGCCGAACAACCAATCCAGGGCCTCGGCCCCGTCGTGCGCCACAACGATGTCGTTGTGAATGTTGTTCTTCATGAGCGCCCGCCGCGTCAGCGCCTCGTCGTCCGGATTGTCCTCGACCAGCAAGATCGAGCGGTCGTGCATGGGTGTCTTCACCTCAGAGCGTGAGGAAAACGTCGCAGGGCGGCCTACGACAGCGTCCACCCCGCGGCACGCCCCCCTGGGCGACGGACGATCGGGGGAAGCCATGGGCGGCTCAGGCGCGGCGCCGGCGCCCGGCCTTGCTGTCGAGCACCTCCCGTACGGCCCGCGCCAGCGCCTCCGGCGTAAACGGCTTCTGCACAAATGTGAACCCCGGCTCCAGCACCCCGTGCCGGGTGATCTCATCGTCGGTATAGCCCGACATGTAGATAACCCGCGTCTCCGGCCGGCGCGCGGCCAGGCGGGTGGCCAGCTCGCGGCCGGAGAGGCCTGGCATGATGACGTCGGTGAGCAACAGATGGATCGGGCCCGAGTAGCGCTCCGCCACGTCCAAGGCCGCTTCGGCACTCGGCGCCTCGAGCACCCGATAGCCGTAGCGCTCCAGGGTCTGGCGGGCCACGGCGCGCACCGGGGCCTCGTCCTCCGCCACGAGCACGGTCTCCGTGCCGCGTGCCACCGGCATTTGCGCCCCGCGGCTCCCGACGGGCTCGACCGCCGCCTCCACGCGCGGGAGATAGATATTGAACGTGTTCCCCACACCCAGCTCGCTCGTCACCCAGATGAAGCCGCCGCTCTGCTTCACGATCCCGTACACGGTGGCCAGGCCCAGGCCCGTCCCCTTTCCCTTCTCCTTCGTTGTGAAGAACGGCTCGAAGAGATGCCCCTGGGTTTCGGGATCCATCCCGACGCCCGTATCCCGAACGGCCAGCATGACGTACGCCCCCGGTGGGGCGGGGTAGAGGTCTGCGGCGGACGGCCCGCCGAGCGCGACGTCGCCTGTCTCGAGCGTGAGTTTGCCACCGTGGGGCATCGCGTCACGGGCGTTCACGGCGAGGTTCATAATGACCTGCTCGAGCTGCCCCGGGTCGGCCCGCACGCGGCCGAGCCCGGGAGCCAGGGCGGTCGCGAGCGTGACGTCCTCACCGAGCAGGCGGCGCAGCATCTTCTCGAGCTCGCTCACGAGCGCGTTCAGATCGACCACGCGTGGCTGGAGTACCTGCTGCCGACTGAAGGCCAAGAGCTGGCGCGTCAGGCCGGCGGCCCGATCCGCCGCCTTGTGGATCTCCTCCGCGTCCTGGCGGCGCGGATCGTTCGTCGCCAGGTCCTCCAGGAGGAGGTCGGCGTACCCCGTGATGGCGGTAAGGATGTTGTTGAAGTCGTGCGCGATGCCTCCCGCCAGCCGCCCCACGGCCTCCATCTTCTGCGCCTGGCGGAGCTGCTGCTCGAGGTGGACGCGCTCGGTCACGTCCCGGCCGATGCCCAGGACGCCGGCGAGGCGGCCGTCCCGCAACTGCGCCGTGGCGGCGAATTCGGTGACTCGGTAGTCGCCCTTCGACGAGCGGACCCGGACCTGCGCCGTGGGGCGCGGCTCGCCCCGCACCACGCGGCCAAAGAGCTCCAGCGCTTGCGGGACGTCCTCGGGATGCACGAGCTGATCGAACGGCTTGCCGAGCCAATCTCCCCGGGGCCAGCCGGTGATCGTCTCGAACGCCGGACTCAGCGAGGCGATGATCCCGTCCGGGGCGAGCGCGAAGATGATGTCGCGCACGCCTTCGACGAGCGACCAATACTGCGTCTCCGAGTCCCGCAGCGCGCGCTCGGCGTCCTTGCGCTCGGACAGGTCGCGGAAGTTCCCGACGATTGCTCCCACCGCCGGCTCGCCCAGGCGGTTCACGATCACCGCCTCCACCTCCCGCCACGACCCGTCGCGATGCCGCAGCCGGAGCTCGAGCGTGGCGGGCACGCCGGGACGCGCCGCGAGATCGATCAGCGTGGCGCCCAGACGCGGACGGTCATCGGGGTGGACGAGCTGGCCGGCGCTCGTCCCCACCAGCTCCTGCGGCGTGAAGCCGAAGATCCGTTCCGCCGACTGACTGACGAACAGCACTGCGCCGTCGGCGCTCAGCAGCGCGAGCGCGTCCGCCCCGTGCTCGATCAACGCGCGGAACCGCTCCTCGCTCTGGCGGCGGGCTTCCTCGGCCTGCGCCTGCTCCGTGCGGGCGCGACGCAAGTCCAGGGCGCGCTGCACCGCGGGTCCGAGGCGCTCGAGATGGTCCTTCACCACATAGTCCGTGGCCCCGGCCTTCATGTACTCCGCGGCGATCTCCTCGTCCAAGCTCCCCGTCACGACGATCACCGGCGTGTCGGGAGTCTCCTCCTGGACTAGACGCAGCGTGTCGCTCGCCGTGAGGGTGGGGAGGGAATGGTCGGAGAGGACGAGGTCGGGGTGGAAGGTGCGGAGGGCGTCGCGCAGCGGTCCCTCGGCATCGACGCGGCGGGTGGCGCAGGAAATGCCCGCGCGCTGGATCTCGCGCTCGACGAGCGCGGCGTCGGTCGGGACGTCCTCGACAATGAGGATGCGCGCGAAAGGCGGCACGCGTTCGCTAATGGGGCGGCTCGTTCAACAACGCCCAGTACAACCCCACGTCGGACACGGCACGGGCAAACGCTTCGAAGTCGACGGGCTTGACGATGTAGCTGTTGGCGCCGAGGTGGTACGCCGCGGCGATGTCGGGCTCCTCGCGCGAGGACGTGAGGATGACGACGGGCAGCGCGCGCGTGCGCTCGTCGCCCTTGAGCCGCCGCAGCACCTCAAGGCCATCCACCTTGGGGAGCTTCAGGTCGAGCAGGATCACGCGCGGGACGATCCCGGTCTCGTGCCAGCGGTGCTTGCCATCGCCGAAGAAGAAATCGAGCGCCTCGGCGCCGTCGCGCGCGACGAACACCTGGTTCACGAAGTTACGGTCCTTTAGCGCGCGCAGGGTGAGCTCCACGTCGTTCGGATCGTCCTCTACCAGCAGGATCTCCACCTCGTGTGGGGCGTTCATGCCGCCCCGCGCCCCGAGAGCGTGAAATAAAACGACGCCCCCTCGTCCACTCGGGCCTCCGCCCACACACGCCCGCCGTGGCGGCGCACGATCCGCTGCACCAGGGCGAGGCCGACGCCCGTGCCCTCGAACTCCTCGGCCCGGTGCAGACGCTGGAACACCCCGAACAGCTTGGCGGCGTAGGCCATGTCAAAGCCCACGCCGTTGTCCCGAACGTAGTACACCGTCTCCCCACGGTCGCGCCGGGCCCCGAACGTAATCCGCGCCGGCGCCCGCCCGCGCGTGAACTTGAACGCGTTCCCGAGGAGATTGATCAGGACCTGGCGCAGGAGCGAGCGGTCCCCCCGCGCGGGGGGGACGGATTCGATCGCGACCTCGATCGGCCGGTCCGCGACCTCCCGCCGTAACTCCTCCGCCACGGTGCGCGCCAGCTCTGCGAGATCGACCGGTGCGGCCTCGATCGCCTTCCGCCCGAGGCGCGAAAAGGCGAGCAGATCGTCGATGAGCTGGCCCATGCGCGCGGCGTTCGCGCGGATGACCCCGAGTTGACGCTGGGCGTCGGGAGCGAGTGCGGCCCCGTGATCCTCCGCGAGCATCCGGGCGAACCCGTCGATCGCCCGGAGCGGCGAGCGGAGATCGTGCGACACGGAGTAGCTGAAGCTCTCGAGCTCCTTATTCGCGGCGGCGAGCTGGTCCGGGCTCGGGAGCTTCACCACCTTGGGGAGCAGCGGGACGAGCGCGACCGCGGTGCCGATGGAGGCGAGCGCGGTCACCGCCTTCACCGCGCCCGCGAGCCAGTAGTCGGGGTGCCACAACGTCCAGATCTCCATCAGGTGCGTCGTGCCGCATCCGGCGATGAAGATCGCGAACAACCAGAAGATCCAGTCGAACGGCACATCGCGCCGATGGCGCACAAACCAGACGAGCCCCACGGGAATCGAGTAGTACGAAAGCGTGATGACCGTGTCGGACACGAGGTGGAGCCCGAGCACGCCGGGCTGCCACAGATAGCAATAGCCGTGGGGGAGAAACGCTGGGGTCTCGCGTGCCAGTAGCAGGTTCATGGTCCTCGCGCTCCGCACAGAGGGGACCTACCGCGCTCGCACCTCGGAGTCTCGGGTCCGCACGGCCTTCGAGCCAGGGCGTTTTTGCGGCAGCGCAGGGCGTTTTTGCGACACCACCCGTCAGGGCCTCGGCCCCGCCCGCTCGAGCTGCGGCTGCACATGCTTCGTGTGACAGTCGGGACAGATCCCGTGGCTAAACTGCGCGTCCGAGCGCTTCTCGATGTAGCCCTCGAGCGAGTTCCAGTTCTCCTTGTCGTCGCGAATCCGCTTGCAGTAGGAGCAGATGGGGAGCAGCCCCTCGAGCTGTTGCAGCTTGCGCCTGAGCCCAAGGATCCGCTCGGCGACCTGGAGACGCGCCTCCAGCTCTTCGGGGTCGAGCGGCTTCGTGACGAAATCGTCCACCCCGGCCTTCATAGCGGCGAGGTAACTCTCCTTCCCGGTCCGGCCCGTGAGGAGGACGAAGTAGGTGTACCCATCGGCGCGCTCCTGGCGCACCCGCCGGCACAGCTCGAGGCCGTC
>DATLKW010000083.1:0-8874 GCA_035538175.1 Gemmatimonadales bacterium
GTCGCGCGACTCGTCGCTGCACCCGCCACACGAACCGCCGTTCGGCGAGCCCCAACAGTCCGTCGACCGCGAGCGCGATGACGGCCGCAGGGAGGGCGCCCGCGAGGATCAGCGTGTCGTCCACTACCGCCACCCCGCGGAAGATGTACACGCCCAGTCCCCCCGCCCCGATCGCCGCCGCGATGGTCGCCGTCCCGACGCCGACTACGGTCGCCACCCGTACCCCTGCGAGAATTACTCCGAAGCCGAGGGGGAGCTCGACCTGGGTCAGGAGCTGCCAGTCGGTCATGCCCATCCCGCGGCCCGCCTCCCGCACCGCAGGATCCACCGCCGCGATGCCTTCGTACGTGTTCCGGACGATCGGGAGCAACGCGTACACGACGAGCGCGACGATCGCGGTCCGCGCGCCGATGCCCCCGATCACGGGGAGCGGGATGAGGAAGCCGAACAGGGCGAGGCTCGGCACCGTTTGCAGCACGTTGGCCACGGTGAGCACGGGGCCACGCCACGCGGGCCGCCGCGTGAGTGCGATGCCGAGCGGAAGCCCGATCGCGAGCGCCACCGCGGTCGCGATCGCGACGAGGTACAGGTGTTGCCCGACGAGACCGAGCGCTTCCCCGGCGTTGCGGGCGTAGAAGGCCCAAAGGCTCACGTGGCCGCCAGGAAGGCCTGGACCTCCGGATGCGCACTCACGCGGAACTCCTCCGGGGTACCGAGAAACACGAGCTGGCCTGCTTGCATCACGCCGATTCGCGTGCCGAGGAGGAGACCCTCGCGCACGTCGTGCGTCACGAACACCATGGCTTTCCCGAGGCGTCCCTCGAGAGCCCGGAACTCGCGTTGCAGCTCCGTCCGGGTGATGGGATCGAGCGCGCCGAAGGGTTCGTCCAGCAGCAGGAGCGGCGGGTCGGCGGCGAGGGCGCGGGCCACGCCGACCCGCTGGCGCTGCCCCCCCGAGAGCTCGTGCGGGTAGCGCGCGGCGAACGTCACAGGCTCGAGGCTCACGAGCGCCAACAGGTCACGCACTCGGGCCGCGATGCGCCCGTCGTCCCACCCCTCGAGGCGCGGCACCAGGCCGACGTTGCGGGCCACGGTGAAGTGCGGGAACAACCCCACCTCCTGGATCACATACCCGATGCGGCGTCGCAGCTCGGTCACCGAGAAGTCGGTCGCCCGGGTCCCCGCGACGCGCACCTCCCCGACACTCCGCTCGAGCAGCCGATTGATGAGCTTCAGGATCGTGGTCTTGCCGGATCCGCTGCGGCCGAGGAGCACCAGGGTTTCCCCGGCGCCCACGCTGAACGACACGTCGCGGACGAGGTCCCGGCCTCGCTCCCCGGCCCCGCGGCCCGGCGCGGTGTAGCCGAGTCCTTGGACCTCGAGCGCCGGCGTCACGCCGGGGAGGCAAGCACCATGAGAAACCGCTCGTCATCGCTCCGCCCCTCCCAGCGGGGAACCAGGCCCGCGTCGCCGAGAATCCGACGGAAGGTATCGGCGGCATACTTGTAGGAGTGATTCATATCCAACCGCTCGCCGCGCCCGATGCGAATCACTTCGCCCGCCAGGCGGGCTTCCACGGCACGGCGGGCCTCGAAGGCTTTCGAGATACGATGTAACCCGGGCAGCCGGGGGTCAGCCTCGACCGAGAACGCGAGCTCGCCGTCGTCGTCGCCGATCCCGACCGCGTGGAGCGGGGCCCAAGCGAACCGCCGATTCAGGGGATTGTCGTAGCCGGCCACCGTGACGTCGCCCGCGTAGAGCTCGCCGTCCACGAGCAGGGCGTCGCCGGGGCGCAGGAGGCGGCGGAGCTCGTGCGCTTCGGCGAGCGGATCGAAGGCCCCGAGGGTATTCCCGAGCAGGAGCACGAGGCGAGCGGGTGTCTCGGGGTCAGCCGCGAGGGCGACGAGGTGCTCACGGCTCGCGAAGTCCGCCTTGACGCCGTGCGCGACGAACCCCGCGTCCTGCGCCCCGGCGCAGGCCATTTCGAGCAGCGCCTGGCTCGTGTCGACCGGCACGTACGCGGCGCGAGCGCCGTGCCCGCGCAGCGCCTCGAGGAGGAGCAGGTCCTTGTCGCCTTGCCCCGCGCCGAGGCTCAGCACCTCCAGGGGCGCTGGGGGGTATCCCCGAGCGAGCTCGGGGGCGGTGCGCGCGATGAGCGAGCGGGAGCGCACGAAGTTGCGGTATGCACCATCCGAGCACAACGCGAGCCACGCCCGCACCGAGAGGGGCAGCCAGTAGAAGAACTTCTCGGAGAGGCGCCGCGCCTCGAACGCCGAAACAAATTCGGCCGCGAGTTGGTTCTCCGTGAGGAGTGTGTGGATCGCGATCACCGGTCAAGAATTACCGGTTGACGGGTGGGACGGCAACCCGTAGGATTCGTGAATCCATGGCCGTCGCGTCAGTTGTCCCATGTGAAGGAGGCGGTATGCACATCGTCGAGACGCAGGAACTCGTACCCAGCTGTCATCGGCCCGAGATCGTCGAGACAGCGGAGTTGGTACCCACCTGCCACTCCTGAGCGAGCGGCTTGCGGCAACGGGGGCCCGGATGGACATCGGGCCCCCTCCGCATTTCTGGACATCCGAGCCGCGGCTCGGGTTCGGCGGGTGGGCGCTGGGCGGGAGCGCGTGGGGACCCGTCATCGCGGAGAGCGACCGCCTCGCCGCCGTCGCGCGGGCGTTGGAGCGCGGCGTCACGTTCTTCGACACGGCGCCCAGTTACGGTAACGGCACATCCGAAACCCTCCTCGGCCGAGCGCTCGCGGGCCACCGCCCGCGGGTCGCCATCGCGACGAAGGTGGGTCCGCGCGACGACCCCACCACGTCGCTCCACGCCTCACTCGGCCGGCTGCGCACCGATTATGTCGACCTATTGCAGCTCCACGAGCTCGGCGAGCGGTGGGAGTGGCAGCTCGAGACGCTCGTCCGGCTCCGCGAGGCGGGCGCTGTGCGTGCTATCGGGCTCTGCAACGCGACCCACCTCGCCCTCGCCCGCGCCGTGTCGGCCGCCCCGCTCGCGACCTACCAGGGCCTCTACAATGTGTTCGACCGGGACGCTGAAGAGCGTGAGCTGCCGTTCTGCCAAGAGCGCGGCCTGGCGTTCCTCGCCGTGCGGCCGCTCGCGTCCGGTCTCTTGAGCGGCAAGTACCGCGACCCGCCGGCCTTCGTCGCCGATGATCACCGCGGCGGGCTCTACTGGTTCCGGGGCCGCGAATTCGCCCGTCGTCGGGCGGTGCTCGAGCGCCTCGAGCCGTGGGGACGCGCCCGCGGCCTCTCGCTCGCCGCCCTCGCGCTCGCGTGGGTGCTGGCACGCCGCGGGGTCTCGATCGCGCTCGTGGGAGCGAAGACGGCAGCCCAGGTCGACGAGAACTTGGCGGCCGCCGCCCGCCTGCTCGCGCCCGACGAGGTCGCCGCCGTCGACGCGGTCGTCGCCGAGGCGTTCCGCCCGGCGCGGGCGACGGCGCGCGCCCGCGCCCTCGCCCGCGACTGGGGTCCCCGGGAGCGCCACATCGTCGAGGGGCTCGACGGTAGCACGAGTTACGAGACGATCGCCGCCCGCTGGACGGATCGGGGGGAGCAGCCGATGATCGCGGCCCAGGTGAAGGTGTTCTGCGACCGGCTTGCGGACGAGGGGTTGGTAGAGTAAGCGATTACAGGATGACGGACCAGACATGGCGGACCTGAAGGTCGGTGCGTTCTACAATCCGCACCTCGGGCGCGAGCTCGCGGCGACGCCGGGGATCGATCACCTCGCCATGGCGGACCCCCCGACCGCCGCGGACCCCTGGTGGCCCGCCATCCGGGAACGGTACACCCTCCTTCTCCATGATTATCTGGGCCAGCTCTCGGAGCCGCTCGACGAGCGAGCGATCACACGCGCCCGCTCGCTCGCCGCCCTATATCGCTCGCCCTGGGTAGCGGAGCACTTCCAGTGCCTGCACACCGAGGACGGGAGCTACAACCTCAACTACGTGTTTCCGCCGCTCTACACGGAAGAGTTCCTCGAGCGCTCCGTCCGGAACGCCACAGCGCTCCAGATGCGGCTCGACCAGCCGCTCGTCATGGAGAACATCCCCGGCTTCTTCGACGTGCAGGCGAGTCAGCTGTCGGAGCCTGAATGGCTGCGGCGGTTCTTTCACGCGACGGGCGCGGGGTTCCTGCTCGATCTCCCGCACGTGTGGCTCGAGGCGCACTATCACAACCGGGCGCCGGAGGACTGGCTGGCCGAATTCCCGCTGGAGCACGTGGTGGAGCTGCACGTGGCCGGGGTAGCCCCGGATGCGGACCTGGGCGGTCCATGGATCGCGCCCACGGCGCCCTCAGACGCCATGCTCGAGTTCATGGCCCAAGCCGTGACACGCTGCCCGAAGGCGCGCGCCGTCACCTTCGACGCCTTCTCGCCCTCCCTCACGGCCGACGTGTTGTTCGGGAGCGTCGACAGGATTCGCGCGGCCCTATGAGGGCGCTCTTCGCCGTGCTCGGCGGGCTCCTCGCCGCGGACGTCGTGGTCCCGGCGGGGACGCACATCCCGATCCGGTTCCTGCAACCCATCACGAGCGGGCGGGACACGATTGGGACCCCGCTCTTGGTGCAGACGATGGGAGCGGTGGTGCGGGACTCGTGCATCATCGTCCCGCCGTACCTGCGCGCGAAAGGGCACGTCGTCGTTTCCAAAGGCGGCGGGCGTTTCGGTCGTCACGGGAAGCTCGGGATCGTCTTTGACTCGCTCGAGGTACAGGCGGGACATTGGGCTGCGATCTCTGGTGTGCTTGACACGCTGGAGTACGCGAAGCCGGGTACCGTCCTTCCCTCCGGCGTGGTCACCAGCGGCAAGACGACGCTCGTGGGGGTCGGAACGAAGCTCGTCCCGGCCGGCGTGGCCGCGGCGGCGGACGTCGAAGCCATCCCCGTGGCCCTGCTCGGCGGCTACGCGCTCTTTCGCCGCGGGCCGCCAGTGCGGATCCTCGCGGGGGAGATCGGCGGGGTGCGCCTGACGGAGCCGCTCACCGTACCGGGCGAGGCGCTGTGCGCGTCCGGGACGCGGCGCCGCGAGCTCGTGGAGCTCCCCGCGCTGCCCGCCTTTGTGCCACGGTCCGAGAACCGCGCCGGCACGATCCTCGGCGACCCCTTCAATGTTCTGCTGCTCGGCACGGGGACCGCGATCGACAGCGCCTTTCGAGGCGCGGGGTGGTTGCGCGCGCAGAAGCCCTCGGTGCTCGCGGTCACGCGAGAGGTCAGCGCGGCCATCGCCAGTCTGCCAGCCATCAACGCCCCCGTGAGCACGCAGTATTTCGGGGGCCGCCCCCAGGATCTCGCGTACGAGCTTCCTGGGCCCAACGTGCGGATCCGCCACCACATCCGCATCTGGCTGCTCGACAGCCTCTCCCTGGTCTGGGTGGGAGCAGCGAACAAGGATGTGGGCGTGATCTTCAAGCCCTGGAAACCGCAGGCGACGCACCGCATCGACTCCCACATCGACGCCGAGCGGGATCGCGTCGTGCGCGATCTGGAGGCGAGCGGCTGCGCGGATCTCGTCGACTACGTCACCCTGCCGGGTGCCGTGACCGAAACGCGCAATGTCTCAGGGCAGAAGATCGAGACGGACGGGCGCACCGCCGCGCTCCGCCTCCGCACGTGCGGCCCGTCGGCCGCCCGATGACCGCCACGTGAGCGACCGCGCGCTGCAAGACCGCGTGATTCGCGCCCTGGCTGACGCGCCGTTCCGGGCCTCGTCGGCGTGGCGCAGCGCGGGCCTTGCGGACGGGGAGCGTGTCGAGCGCTACGCGCGCTTTCTCGCGCGCCACTTCTACCACGAGCGCATCGTCCAGTTCTTCAAGTATTCGCGCGCGCTCGCCCGCGTCACGAGCCGGGTTCCCGAAGCCGTGCTCCGGTCGGCGGCCTTCGATGCGCTGCTCCCGAGCGTCGTCCTCGGCAGTCGCGAGACCGCGCAAGCGGTGGCGGATCTCGTGAGTCGCCACGTTCGGACGAGTGCCGCCCCGGTCCCCTACCTGGGGGACCTCGTGCGCTACGAGGAAGCGATGATGGTGGTCGAGGCGGGCCCGCGTGTGTGGCGGGACTCGGGGGGGCCCGGCCCGACGGACGGCGCGGCACGGCGGGCCCCCGTGAAGGTTGAGGGAACGGTGCTGCTGGAGCTGGCCTACGACCTCCCCACCGTGCTCCCGGCGCTCCTGGCCCCGTGGACGGAGGTGCCTCAGGCGCCACGGCGGGCGACGACGCTCCTTGTCGCCCGTTCCATGCACGGGCGGGTCGCCGTGGCGCGGAGCGACGCCCGCGTCTCCGCTGTCCTCGCGCTCGCGGACGGAACGAAGACGCTCTCCGAGCTCGCCGCCGGCGCCGGTTTCCCCGTGGCCGAGCTCGAAGCGACGCTCGACGGGCTCGTGGACGTCGGCGCCATCCGCTTCTCGACCGGGAGTTGAATGGAGGTTCAGATCTTCGGCGTTCGCAAGAGCGCGGATACGCGCGCCGCGCTGCGGTTCTTCGCGGAGCGTCGTGTGAAAACTCATTTCGTCGACCTGAACGAGCGGGCGCCCTCCCTCGGCGAGCTGCGCCGGTTCGCCCAGGCATTCGGCGTGACGGCGCTCATCAACCGCGACGCCCAACGCTTCGTCGAGCTCGGCCTGGGGGCGGCGCTCCTTTCGGAGGAGCGCTGGCTCGAGAAGCTCGCGATCGAGCCGCTCATCCTCCGATTGCCACTGGTACGTCAGGCGCAACGGCTGACCGTGGGGCCGGCGGAGGAGACGTGGCGAGGTTGGGTCGCGGCCGACCGGGCCGCCCCCCCGCCGCGGACAACGCCCTGACAAGGAGCTACCGATGACTACGAAGTACGAAAGCGCCGACCTGCTGCTCCGGCTGTACGACCTGCGGCGCGAGCCGGTGATGCGTAAGGCGCGCGCGTGGTTCCGCGAAGCGTTTCGGCCCGCCAGTGCCGCCGAGGTGCTCGCCGTGTACCGTGGGAAGAACAGCGCGCCCTATCGGATGGTGACGACCTACTGGAATATGGCCGCTGCGCTCGTGCTCCACGGGGCGATCGACGAGCAGATGTTCGCGGACACGAACGGCGAGCACATCATGGTGTACGCGCGCCTCGAGCCGCACCTCGCCGAGCTGCGCGCGAGCCTCGGCAACCCCGGCTATCTGGAGCATTTGGAGAAGCTCATCTTACGGATGCCCGACGTGCAGGCGCGGCTCGCGCGCTTCCGCGGCGGCCGGACGTCCGCAGGCAAGGGGGCGGGCACGAAAGGCCCGCGGCGGGCCGCGTGAGCGCGGCTATTGGGCGCCCGGCGGCCACGGAGTACCCGCCATCCTACGGTGCCTACATCGGCAAGGTCCCCGACGGCGACCTGCTCCAGCTGCTCGAGGACCAGCGCCGTGAGACTCAGACGCTCCTCGCTGCGATCCCCGACCCGCGGGCCTTCCACCGCTACGCCCCGGGCAAGTGGAGCATCAAGGAAGTCGCCGGGCACGTCGCGGATGCCGAGCGCGTGTTCGCCTACCGGGCTCTCCGTTTCGGCAGGGGCGACGCGACCCCGCTCGCGGGCTTCGACGAGCAGGCTTGGGTGCCGCCCGCCCGCTTCGACGCCCGGTCGCTGGGGGCGATCGCGGCCGAGCTGGACGCGGTGCGGCGCGCCACGATCGCCCTGTTGGGCGGCCTGGATCCCGAGGCGCTCGCCCGTCGCGGCCAGGCAAACGGTAAGGACGTCAGCGTGCGGGCGCTCGGATACGTGATCGCCGGCCACGAGCGCCATCACGTCGCGATCTTGCGGGAGCGCTACCTCGCGTGAGCGCGGCCCTGAGTTTGTTCCTCGCCGTCGCCCTGCAGGGCGATACCGGGAGTGTCCATTTCAACGGTTTCCGGTTCGCGAGCGGCGACACCCTTCCCGAGCTCCGTCTCCACTACCGGACGCTCGGGCGACCGCGGCGCGACGCGTCCGGCATCGTGCGCAACGCGGTGCTCATTCTCCACGGCACCGGCGGATCGGGCGACCAGTTCTTGTCGCCCCTCTTCACCGAGCTGTACGGCGCTGGCGAGGCGCTCGACACCGCCAACCACTTTGTCATCCTGCCCGACAACGTTGGCCACGGCCGCTCGTCCAAGCCGAGCGACGGACTGCGGGCCCACTTCCCGCGCTACGCCTACGCCGACATGGTCGCCGCGCAATACCGCCTCGTCACCGAGGGGCTGCACGTCAACCATTTGCTGTTGGTGATGGGCACGTCGATGGGATGTATGCACGCCTGGCTCTGGGGCGAGCGCTACCCGGACTTCATGGACGGCCTCGTGCCCCTCGCGTGCTTCCCGACCGAGATCGCGGGGCGGAACCGGATGTGGCGCCGCTTGATCAGTGACGCGATCCGCAGCGACCCCGAGTGGCAGAACGGCGATTACTCGAGCGAGCCCCGCAGCCTGCGCACGGCGCTCGGCCTCTTGCTCCTCCAGAGCGGCGCACCGCTCGTGCTGCAACACGAGGGGCCGACTCGGGATTCCGCCGACGCCTACCTCGCGCACTGGCTCGATACCCGCAGCGGTGCGGTCGACGCGAACGATCTCGTCTACCAGATCGAAGCGTCCCGCGATTACGATCCGCGTCCCGAGCTCGCGCGCGTCCGCGTCCCGGTGCTGGCCGTCAACTCGGCCGACGACCTCATCAACCCCCCGGAGCTCGGCATCATGGAGCGCCTCATGCCCGCGGTGAAGCGCGGCCGCTACGTCTTGATCCCCACGAGCGAACGCACGCGGGGGCACGGCACCCACACGGTCGCGGCCATCTGGAAGGGGTACGTCGCTCCGTTCGTGGCCGTGCTCGAGGGGCGCTGAGGGCCAGCACCATGTGGCTCGCCCGTCTCCTGTTCGCGG
>DATLKW010000084.1:0-1509 GCA_035538175.1 Gemmatimonadales bacterium
AGGGCACTATCGGTCCGGAGGCCTTCCGGCAGATCATGCGTGACCCACGGCTCGCGTCGGTGATTAAGATTATCGAGACGCCGAAGCGCGATGACCCGGTGCGCCATGACCGGCGGATGCTCCGGCGGCTGCGCGCGTATCGGCGAGCGCGCCGTAGCGTCAATGATCGGACGGCCCAAACCGTAGTCAGGGTGTGACGAGACCGACCAGGTTGCGTAACCAGTGGACGCGGTGGCTCGCGGCGTTGCTGCTCGTGCTGCAGGGGCTCGCCGGAGGGGCGGTCTCGCTCGCGCACGCCACCGAGCGGATTAGCGCTCCCATTCACATTGAAGGGCAACATGGGACGTCGTGCGCGGTGCTGCACGAGGAAGGGCGTTGTGCCCTGTGCCACTTCACCGCCTCGTTGTGGCTTGCGCCGGCGGGGCGCACGCGCGCGCCGCTAGCGGCGACGCCCGAGCGCACTGGACTCGGCCGGGAAGTCCCGCGCAAGCGGCGCGCGGGCATCCGTACGGCTCCACCCCGAGCACCTCCTCCTTCCCGCTCCTAGCAAGACGGCCTCCTCGCAGGCCGCCCGAGGCACGCGTGCCCGCCCAGGGCGGACGTCCGTGTCGAAACCAGGAACGGGAGATTCGTAATGATGATTCCACAACGCCATGCCGTCGTGATCGCGGCCGCGGTCCTGGCTGCGGTGCCCGCCCGGGCGCCCGCCCAGCAGCCCGCGGCGCGGCAGGTGGACTCGCTCGCCGCTGAAGTCCGCGCGCTCAAGGCGCGACTCGACAGCCTGCGCGCGCAAGTCGCACACCCGTCGCGTGCGCCGGGTCCCGCCGCCCCCGCGGACACATCGCTCGCCGCGCTCCGGGCCGCGGCCGCGGGGGCAGCAGGCACCGACACGTCCAGACTGCGGGCCGACACGGCGCTGCCCGCGACGTTCGTCGGCCGGGAGCGCAACCAAGCGCAACTCAACCCAGAAATCAGCGTCACCGGCGACGTGCGGGTGATGGGCGAGAGTCCCGGCGTGCAGCACGACAATTTCGACCCCCGCGAGTTCGAAGTGGGGTTCCAGTCGCCCCTCGACCCGTATTCCAATACGAAGATCTTCGTGAGCTTGGAGCACGGCCAAGTCAGCGTCGAGGAAGGGTATGCGTACTGGACCGGTCTGCCAGGCCGGATCCGGTTCGACATCGGGAAGTTCCGCCAGCAGTTCGGCGAGTTGAATCGCTGGCACCTGCACGCGCTGCCGGAGACCGAATACCCCCTGGCGCTGCGGACTTATCTCGGGGACGATGGCCTGGCGGGCGCGGGCATTTCGCTGTACCGCGCGTTCGGCGGATTCGGCACCCACGAGGTCACAGCACAGGTGACCAGGAGCGAGAGCGACCAGCAATTGTTCGGCGGGAGCGGTCGCCCCACGTACCTGGTGCATCTGCTCAACTTCTGGCAACTGACGCCATCGACCTATGTCCAGCTCGGCGGGACGGGGCTCTACGGCACCAACCCCGATTCGAGCCT
>DATLKW010000085.1:0-2045 GCA_035538175.1 Gemmatimonadales bacterium
TCCACGACGCGCCGCAGCGTCGCGTTATTGCGTTCGACGAGCTCGATGAAGCTGCCGTAGCTCGGGTACTCCGGGGGCAGCGCGGTCCGCGTCAGCCAGCCGCCGTTCGCGAACCGGTAGAAGTCCTGGCACGGGGCGCACGTCGTGTCGAGGTTGGCGGGATCGAGGCCGTGGTGGGCGCTCTGCGCCGCGGCGTGATGGGCGAGCCCGACGAGCGCACCGACGACCAAGGACACCTGGACGTAGTAGCCGCGAGACATCCGGATCTCCTCTGAGAACGCAGGATGGATGAAGCTACGCGGGGAATGGAAGGGTCGTGAGATCGATCCGCGACGATGCGGGACGAGACGGCGAGAGTGTTGACACGTTGCTGACGTTGGACGACGTTCCCGCGGGGTCGGCACGGTAAGGGCGGAACAGGACGGACCCCGACCACGGACCCATTGGGCCGGGACTCCCGGCGCGGGAAATCGAATCCCGAGTACGAGGCACGCGAGGTGCACGGATGCGCGCAACGGTGAGAACTGGCGGGCTCGGCCCCACACTTTTCCTGTTTGCCATTGCGACGCTCGGCGGCCTCTGGCAGCCAGCGGTGGCCGCCGCCCAGACCTCACGCACGGTGGCGGAACGCCTGGGGTATCCGGCGAGCGCGCGCCTGCTCGTGCTGCATGCCGACGATTTCGGCATGCTGCACTCGGTGAACAAGGCCACCATCGAGGCCCTCAACAACAACTGGGTGAGCTCGGCCAGCATTCTCGTCCCGTGCCCGTGGTTTCCGGAAGTCGTTCGGGTGGCGCGCGACCACCCCGAATGGGATCTGGGCGTCCACCTGGCGCTCACGAGCGAGTGGACGCCCGTGCGGTGGCGCCCCATCGCGTTTGGCAGCGCGGGGTCGAGCCTGACGGACAAGGAGGGCTACCTCCCGGGGACGTCCGAGCAGGTCATCCCCCGAGTTCAGCTGCCAGACGTCGATCGCGAGATGCGCGCCCAGATCGACGCCGCGTTGGCGTCGGGCGTGAAGGTAACCCACCTCGACACCCACATGGCCGCCGTGGCGCGCGCCACGCCGGGCGAGTACCTGAAGCTCGGCCGCGCCTACGGGCTGCCCGTGCTGACGGACCGGGGGGCGCTGCCGACCGAGTTCCCACCGGCCGGCGTGCTCGTTGATCGCGTTCTCTTCCTGACCCCCGGGGTCCCGGCGGAGCAATGGCTGACGGCGTACGAGAACCTCTTGCGGCCGCTGCCACCGGGGACGTACGAGCTGATCGTCCACCTTGCCTACGCCGACGAGGAAATGCGGGCCGCCACGTACGACCACCCAGATTGGGGCGCGCAGTGGCGCCAAAACGACTTCGACCTCGTGAAAAGTCCCGCGTTTCAAAAGTTCCTGAAGGATCAGGGATTCATCGTCGTGTCGTGGCGCGAGCTCGCGAAGGCCCTGCCGGGCGATTGGAAGGCCACGCCATAGACCGCTAGCGGATCGGGGCGGGGTCCTGCTTCCGCCAAGGACCCCGTCCTCTCGCGCCCAGTCGCCACTCGCCCGTTCGCTCACGCCGGAGCACAGCGATGTTCGTGGGTCATTACGGCGTCTCCTTCGCCATCAAGCGAGTCGAACCCTCGATTCCCCTGTGGGTCCTGTTCGTGGCGGTCCAATTACTCGACGTCTTGTGGGCACCGTTCGTCCTGCTGGGCATCGAACGGGTCCGGATCATTCCCGGTATCACCGCATCCAATCCCCTCGACCTGTACTACATGCCGTACACGCACAGCCTCTTCGGCGCCCTCTGCTGGTCGCTCGCGGCCCTGCTCGTTTACCGCCTGGCCCGACGCCCGGGGCCGGGCTCGTGGGCGGCATCGCTCGTCGCGCTGGCGGTCTTCTCGCATTGGGTGCTGGACCTCGTGGTCCATCGCCCTGACCTGCCCCTCTTGGACGACGCGCTCAAGGTCGGCTTCGGCCTGTGGAACTTCGCCGCTCTCGCGTTCGCGCTCGAAGCCGTCTTGTTGTTCGGTGGGATCTGGCTCTACCTGCGGTCGGCCCCTGGACG
>DATLKW010000086.1:0-2062 GCA_035538175.1 Gemmatimonadales bacterium
GCCGCGGCGAGGAGATCGGCCGCCCTCGCGAGCGCACGCGCCATCTCGGCCGAGCGGGCCCGCGCCACCACTCGCTGCTGCTCATGCCGCGCATCCCTCAGCACCCGCCCGCGCACGGCGGCGAGCGGCGGCACGCCGCCCACCTCAAGCGAGTCGAGCCGGAATACGTAGCTCGCGCCCGGCGCGTCGATCACCGGACTCGTTTCACCGGCGCGGGCCTCGAACGCCCACACGCTCGCATCGGGCACGGGCCCCGTCGGCAGCACCAGGCGGTCCCCACGCACCAGGCGGGGTGCCCGCGCGACGGCGAGATGCAGCACGCGCGCCGCGCTGTCGAGCCGCGCGCCGTCCGTCTGGTCCGCGGCTATTCGATCGAGCGTGTCGGTGCGAGCGTCCACGGCGTCGAGCCGCTTGCCTTGCAGCGCGACGCGCACGAGGAGGTGACGCACGTGCACCGAGTCGCCCTTCGCCGCGTCGATCTTGATGAGGTGATAGCCAAAGGCGGAGAGCACGGGCTCGCTCACGACGCCCACCCCGAGCGAGCGCAGGGCCGCAAGGAACTTCGGGTCGAAGCCCGGCTGGGAGCGCTTGATCCACCCGAGATCCCCGCCGCGCGTCGCCGTGCCCGAATCCGCCGATTCCCGCTTCGCCACGTCCTCGAACTTCGCCTTCCCGCCCACGATCTCGGCCCGCAGGCCGCGCACCCGCGCCAGCGCCGCCACCGAGTCCGCCCGGTCCGGCACCCGTGGCACCGCCACGAAGCTGAGCCACGCCGCGCCAGGCCGCTTGTAGTCGGCCGCGTGCTGCTCGTAGTAGCGCGCGAGCTCGGCAGCGGAGACCGGGGCGAGCGAGTCGGGGATGTCTTCGGGACGCACGCCGACGAGCGCCACGGTCACCGACTCGTGTTGATCCCGCCAGACCCGCCACAACTTGGCATCGGAGATGTACAGGTCGGCCGTGAGATACTCCTCGAGCTTGCGCTGGGGGAGGTACTCGCGATACAGCTGCTCGATCTGTGCGGCCACCTCAGGACCCGCGCTCGACAGGTAGCGCTGCCACTTGGTGATGTCGAACTGGCCGTTCGTCTGGAAGGTTGCCTCTTGCAGGACTTGGCGCAGCAGCTGCGGGGGTGGGGCGCTGCGCGCCGACTGGATGATCTCCTCGTCCGACACCGTGATCCCGAGCTGACGATAGGCCCGCTCGAGCAGCCGATCGCGGATGAACTGGTCCGCGACCTGGTTCTGGACCTCCTGCTCGTCCTCGCGCGT
This sequence comes from Gemmatimonadales bacterium, assembly GCA_035538175.1. GTDB lineage: Bacteria > Gemmatimonadota > Gemmatimonadetes > Gemmatimonadales > GWC2-71-9 > AG41. The sequence continues at coordinate 1,269 of DATLKW010000086.1, forward strand.
CAGGCGTCCGCCCCCCGCCTGCCGCCGGTACTGCTCGAGCGCCGCTTGATACTGCAGCTGGAACTGCTGGGCCCGCACCACGTCGCCATCGATCTTCAAGACGACGTCCTTGCCACCGCCGAGAATGTCTTGCACTTGCCCGAAGACAAGCCAGCCGACGAACGAAATCGCCAGCACGTAGAACACCGGCTTCACGATGGCACGCATCGAGCGCATCATATCGGGATCGAACTCCGAGTCGGGGACGAGCGAAGGGGCATAAGTCTAAAAATCACAACGCACAAACTCAAGCGCGCGCACGCGTTTCGGATTGACAGCGGCGCCGGCCGAACACTATCTTTGTTCAATTCCCGCAAGAACTTACGCTGTGGCCTACACCAGCGAAATAGAAAAGCTCGAGAAGCGGTGGGCCGAGAATCCCAAGGGGCGCAACTTTGCGCCCCTTGCTGACGCGTATCGCAAGGCGGGGGAACTAGATAGGGCCATCGAGCTGTGCACGGCGGGACTGGCCCTGCATCCCGACTACGTCAGCGCCCACATCGTCTACGCGCGCTGCTTGATGGACCAGAAGAATGACCCCGGCGCAGCCGACGTGTTCCAGAAAGTGCTGACGCTCGATCCCGAAAACGTCCTGGCGCTCAAAATCCTCGGCGAGATCGCGGAGCGCGGCGGCCGCTACGATGAGGCGGTGACGTGGCTGACGCGCCTACTCGGGGCGGATCCGATGAACGGCGAGGCCGCCGAACACCTGAGCCGCGCGAAGAGCAGGGCGGCCGGGCAAGGCGGCGCCAGCG
>DATLKW010000087.1:0-3540 GCA_035538175.1 Gemmatimonadales bacterium
GGAGGGCCCGGGCGCCGCGCGCGTCCTCGCCGGGCCAGCGCTTCTCGATGAAGAGGAGGACGGGGGCGGCGATGTAGACCGAGGAGAAGGTCCCCGTGAAGATGGCGAAGGTCATCACCAGCGCGAACGGCCGCAGCACCTCGCCCGCGAGGAACACGAGGGCCAGGGTGGTCGCCATGGTGACGCCGTGGGTGAGGACCGAGCGGGGCAGCGTTTCGTTGATCGACAGGTTCAGGATTTCGTACAGGTTCTGGCGCCGGTACTTGCGGAGATTCTCGCGCACGCGGTCGAAGATGATGATCGTGTCGTTCAACGAGTAGCCGACCATCGTTAGGACGGCGCCGACCACGACGAGGCTCACCTCGAGGTTCAAGTAGCGGATGAACGCGATGGTGGTCAGGATGTCGTGGAACGTGGCGAGCACGGCGGCGAGGCCGAAGCGCCACTCGAAGCGGACCGCGAGGTAGGCGAGGGTGACGATGAACGAGAAGAAGATGGCGAGGAATGCTTTCCCCTGGAGCTCGCGACCCACCTTGGGCCCCACCGCTTCATAGCGCACGATGCTGTCCTGCCCGGCGCCGAGTCCCCGCGCGAGGGCCGAGTCCACGGCGGCCGCGGTCGCCGCCGTGGTCGCCGCGCTCACGGGCGCCGTGGCGGCGACTCGGGCCCGGATGACGTATTCGTTCGGCGCCCCGAACTGCTGAATCTCGGCATCCCGGATGCCCGCGGCGTCGAGCGCGGCCCGGAGTTTCTCGGTCCCCACGGGCGTGGGGGTCCGCACCTGGACGAGCGTACCCCCGGTGAACTCGATCGAGTAGTTGAGCCCGTGCACGAAGAACAGGGCGAACCCGGGCACGATGATGGCGGCGGTGAGCCCGTAGGCCCAGCGGCGCCAGCGAATAAAGTCGTAGTTGGCGTTCGCGAAGAGGCGGATCATCTCACACGCTCAGGGTGGTCATGTCCGGCCGTCGCTCGAGCCAGATCATGTAGAAGGTTCGTACGACGAAGACGGCGGTGATCATCGACGCGAGGATGCCGATGATCAGCGTGATCGCGAATCCCTGCACCGGGCCCGTGCCCACGAGGTACAAGATGAACGCCGTGAGCATGGTGCTGACGTTCGAGTCGATGATGGCGCTCATGGCGTGCGTGAAGCCCTCGTCCACGGCCGTGCGCACGAGCTTGCCGTGCTGGAGCTCCTCGCGGATGCGCTCGAAGATCAGGACGTTCGCATCGACGGCGATCCCGACCGACAGCACCAGCCCCGCCAGGCCGGGCAGCGTGAGCGTGAAGCCGAAGAACGCGAGCCCCGCGAGCGTGAACAGCACGTAGAGCGTCAGCGCCGACACCGCGAGCACGCCCGACAGGCGGTAGTACACGATCATAATCACGACCACGAGGGCCACGCCGACCAACCCCGCGCGGATGCCGTCGTTCACCGAGTCCTTGCCGAGCGACGGCCCGATGGAGCGCTCCTCGACGATCGTGAGCGGCGCGGGGAGCGCGCCCGCCTTGAGGACGAGCGCGAGATCCTGGGCCTCCTGGAGCGGTTTCGCGCCCAGTTCGATCTGGCCCCGCTGGCCGATTTGACTCTTGATGATCGGAGGTTGTCCCTGCACGCGGCTGTCGAGGATGATGGCCATGTAATCGTTCACGTGGCGTGCGGTCTCGCGCTCGAACACGCGGCCGCCGTGACGCGATAGCACGAAATTCACGACCGACTGGTTGGTGAGCGGATCCCGCGTCGCCTTGGCGTCCTGGAGCTCTTCGCCCGTGATGATGGGCCGGTCATCGACGGCGTAGAGTGCGCGGTAGCTGCGGGCGGCTCGGGACGAGACCTCGTTCCCCCACTTGAGGTCGAGGCCGCGCGGGATGAGCCGCTGCACCTGGGGGCGCGCCAACAGGCTCTCGGCCACCGGCACCTGTTCTTCGGGGACCAAGTACTCGCCGGGCAGCTGGCCCTGAAACAGGAGGGACGACAACGGTCCGGCTGCCGCGAGGTCCGTCGTGTCCTTCGCCGCGGGCTTGCCCTTCGCCCCTTTCGCTGCTTTCGCTTTGGCCTTCCCCGTATCCGGGCCGAACAGCTGGGTGACGTTCTGGGCCGCGGCCTGTCCGGGCGCCTTGACGCCCGCTTGGCGGAGCGCCTTGTCGATCTCGGGAAGGGCGTCGCGGAAGAGGCTCTTCATGTCGGTGATGCGGAACTCGAGGAACGCGGTGCGCTGGATGACGCCCTTGGCGCGCGCCGGGTCCTTCTCGCCGGCGAGCTCGACGATCAGCCGGCTATTGCCGACCACCTGGACCACGGGCTCGGTCGTGCCGAACTCGTCGATCCGGGTCCGGACTACCCGCTCGGCGCGCCGGATCGCTTCGACGGGGTCCGCGACCGGCCCCTTCGACTGGTCCACTTCGAGCGCGAGGTGAATCCCGCCCTGGAGATCGAGCCCCAGATTGATCGGGATGCGCCGCACGGTCGTGTCTTTCATGCGACCGGTGGCGGTGTCGCGGACGCGCTGGGTGGTATTCGTCGGGATCAGTTGCCAGACGCTCGCGGCGAGCAGAAGGCCGATCGCGATGAGGCGTGAGCGCACGGTGTGGAACATGGCGTCCTCTACCCGTTGAGGATCGAGCGCGCAGCGATGGTGTCGCGCTCGATCTGGTCGACCAGCGCCTGGCGCGACGGGAACGTCTGGACGTCCCGGAGCCGGCGCACCCACTCGACGGTGACGATCTGGTCGTACAGATCGCCCTGGAAGTCGAGGAGGTGGATCTCGAGCCCGCGCGCGTGCACGCCGAACGTGGGCCGGGGTCCCTGGTTCATCATCCCGCCGTAGCGTCTCCCGTCGTGCTTGTCCCCCGCTCCGTGGAGCTGGACCCAGACTGCGTACACCCCGTCGGGCGGCAGCAGCTTGCGCGGGTCGGGCGCCGCGAGGTTGATGGTCGGCACCCCGATGGTCCGGCCGCGTCCTGCGCCGCGTTCGACGCGGGCGCGCAGGCTGTAGCGGCGTCCGAGTCCCTGCTCCGCAAACGCCAAGTCACCGTGTGCAACCGCGCTGCGCAAGAGGGACGACGAGATCGCCTGCCCGTCGACCGTCACCGCGCCGACCAGGTCCACGGCGAAGCCGTCCTGGCGCGCGAGCCGGCGCACGAGCTCGACGTCGCCCGAGCGGCCGCGCCCGAAGCCGTGGTCGTAGCCGAGCACCAGGGCCCGCATGGCGAAGCGCGCCTGCAGCACGTCGCGCACGAATTCTTCGGGACCGAGCCGCGCCAGCGCGTCCGTGAACGGCAGCGTCTCGATCCGGTCCACCCCCGCCGCCTGCGCGATCACGCGCCGCTCGTCGGGCAGCGTGAGCAGGCGCGGCGCCGCGCCCGGGTTGACGATCTCGAGCGGGTGCGGGTCGAACGTCACGAGCAGGCTCTCGAGCCCTGCCCCCCGCGCGTGGCGCACCACCTCGTTCAGCACCGCCTGGTGCCCGCGGTGCACCCCGTCGAACGTGCCGACCGTCGCCACCGTCCCCGCCCCCGCCGTCCCCGTCACGGCTC